>CAZGAU010000132.1:0-15161 GCA_964523725.1 uncultured Saprospiraceae bacterium | reverse complement strand
ATTTTCAGTGTCGGGGCGGTGGGATTCGAACTCACGACCCCCTGCTCCCAAAGCAGGTGCGCTAACCGGACTGCGCTACGCCCCGAAATAAATGTGAAATATGAACTTTGATATCTGAAAAATTCCAATTTTCATATTTCACATTTTGTATTTGGTTAACCCGGCGGTGAGAGCGGGATTCGAACCCGCGGTACCGTTTCCAGTACGGCAGTTTAGCAAACTGCTGGTTTAAGCCACTCACCCATCTCACCTGGTTGAAAATGCGCTTTCATTTAAGCGACTGCAAATGTATAGAAACCCTTTCTAATTTACAAGGCAGTTATCAGGTTTTTTTTCCTGAAAACTGCCTTGCATTATCTTTCAACGGATTAGGTGCGAAAAAAATTCCCAAAGTTTACTTTTCATTTAAACTCAACTTGATTTTCTTTTCCAATTCCGCAACGGTATCCTTAAAAATGGCATCCGTTTCCATCAAGTCCTGTACGGTTTTGCAGGAGTAAATCACTGTGCTGTGGTCGCGACCACCAAACATGTCGCCGATGGCTTTGAGCGATTTATCGGTCAGGTTTTTTGCAAGGTACATGGAAAGCTGACGAGCAATGACGATTGAACGTTTGCGGGTTTTGCCCTGTAGTTTTTCCACCTGCACATTAAAATGCTCCGCTACCAGCTTCTGGATAAACTCAAGGGTTATCTCCTTATTAATTTGCGAAACAAAGTTTTTAATGACTTCCTTGGCCAAATCCAGGTCAATCTCACGCTGGTTGAGCGATGACTGCGCTACAAGCGATATCAACACGCCTTCAATCTCCCGAATATTATTCTGAATGTTGTAGCAGATATATTCTACCACATTGGACGGAATTTCAATACCCTCGCGGCTCATCTTGGCTTCCATGATGGCAATGCGGGTTTCCAGATCAGGTGACTGCAAGTCGGCCGACAGGCCCCATTTGAAACGGGAAATCAGCCGTTCTTCGATGCCATCCAAATCCTTGGGGGGACGATCGGAGGTCAACACGATCTGCCTGCCGCTTTGATGCAGCTGGTTGAAAATCTGGAAGAAGATATCCTGAGTCTTTTGCTTATTAGATAAAAAATGAATATCATCCACAACCAGGACATCAATCATTTGGTAAAAATTCACAAAATCATTGACCGCATTGTTTTTCAAAGCCTGGATAAACTGGTTGGTAAAGCTATCCGAAGTTACATACAAAATATGCTTATCCGGGAATCGCATACGAACCTCGTTACCAATTGCATGAGCCAGGTGCGTTTTACCCAGGCCGGTATCGCCATAAATAAAGAGCGGATTAAATGAAGTACCTCCGGGTTTTTTGGCAATGGCCAAACCCGCCGAACGCGCCAGTCTGTTGCAATCACCTTCAATATAATTGACAAAGGTGTGCTGCACATTGAGCTGCGGATCAATTTTAGTTTTTCTGATTCCCGGGATCACAAATGGATTTTTGATATTTTCGGTATCCACTAATCCTGGGGTGTAGGCATCCGTATGTTTGGAGCCATTGGGTCGGTTTACGTCTTTCGGGGCAGCTGTCAGAATCTGGTATTCCAATCTACCTCTGTCGCCCAGTTCTTTACGAATTGTTGTTTTTAATACTTCCACATAGTGTTCTTCCAACCATTCGTAAAAAATGATGCTCGGCACCTGGATGGTAAGGGCATTATTCTCCAGGCGAACAGGTTTAATGGGTTCAAACCAGGTCTTGAAACTCTGCGTATTTACGACTCCTTGAATCGAGCGCAGACAGCTATCCCAGACTGTAGCATGATCTTTTGTCATTCTCCAGTAATTATAATAATTTGACAAAACAAAATAGGTTGCCCTGCTTGTATTTTTTTGGAAGTATCAGTAAGTTAGACAACTAGTACCGCTTGTGTAAAGTATGATAGGAGCTCCAATCATGAGGTGCTTTTCAGAAAAGCGGAGGACTACAAAGTTGAGAAAAAAATCCCAGAATTGGAACCCGTGTGGAAAACTTTCCTTAGATTTTTTTTTTACTTATTTTAAATAATGCAAACCGGCTGCCAGCCTTACCTAACAAGGGTTTTCCAAAGTTTAACAAGCGTGTTAGTTTATGTTAATTGTCTGATTAAGAAGCATTTTAGTCGCCGCTCTTTTTTCCTCTTACCGATACAAAAAGGTTTTGGCAGCTTTCACAACGGTTCTTGCGATTGCGCTCAAAGAAGATATCCAGTCTTCCGAGCATAATACCCGCCCAACCGGCCTGATTGACCAATACCGGCTTGCCAACCTTGTTGCTGATCACATCCGGCTGATCCAGGAATGTATGCGTATGGCCGCCGAGAATTAAGTCAACATCCTGGCTGCTTTGCGCCAGCACCATGTCGGATACTTTTTCGTCGCGATATTTATAACCCAAATGCGATAAGCAGATTACATAATCACATTTTTCATCATGTTTTAATTGTGCTGCCACACGGTTGGCATTGGCAATCGGATCGAGGTAGCGGGTCTCCTTGTATAGAGCCGCCGGCACCAAGCCTTCAAGCTCAATTCCCACCGCCAGTACGCCGATCTTGATCTGTTCTATTTTAAAAATTTTATATGGTAAAGTTTTACCATTCATAATGGTATTGGAAAAATCATAATTGCTGCTGATCAGCGGGAAATTCGCGTTGGGCAGCTGCTTGTACAAACCCTCAATCCCCGCATCGAAGTCGTGATTGCCAATGGTAGCAGCATCGTAACCCATTTCCGACATCAATTTCATTTCCAGTTCACCGCCATAGACGTTAAAATAAGGCGTCCCTTGAAAAATATCGCCAGAATCAAACAGCAATACATGCGACTCCTCCTGCCGGATTTTCTTGATCAAGGCCGCTCGCCGGGCAGCACCTCCCAAACCCTGGTAGCGACTACCGTCCATCGGAAATGGCTCGATGCGACTGTGCACATCGTTGGTATGCAAGATGGTCAGCTTCAAAATGTCTGCGTTTCCGGCCAATGCCCTGATTGGGAAAGCGCCCATGCCCGCGATCATCGCACCGGCACCGAATGTATGCAGGAATTCTCTTCGTTTCATAATAAAATAAATGGGTTAAATGGGTTAAATGGGTTAAATGGGTTAAATGGGTTAAAATATTTCGTTACTTCAAAATCTTGATTCTGCCATCCAGTTTTGACTCGATTTGCTTGCCTTGCGCGGTTTGTTTGAGGGTATATTCAATAATGGCGTCACGATATAATTTGCCCAGGTTATCTTGCTTTTTGTCCACGAAAAACGAACAGTCATCACCGCCATTAGCTACATAATCGGTAATGCCTACCTTATATATTTTGTCTTCCTGAATCGGCTGCCCTTTGATCGTAATATTCTGAGGCTTTCGATCCTTGATCTCAAAACGCAGTTGTCTGCTCACTGGGATGCCGCCGTCTTGGGCAATTTTATCAATAAACTGTCGCAGCGTAGCCGCATCCAGATAGATGACCACAATCATATTATCAAAAGGCATCAATTCAAAGATTTTCCCTTTGGTAATCTCACCTTTTTGAATAGTAGGAATACGAATGCCGCCGTAATTCACCGAGGCAAAATCAATTTCCGCCCCCGTATATACCTCGATTTGCTCATACAAAAGATCGCACATCCAGTTACCCAACAAGCTCTCGGGGGTTCGCTTATCCAGCGTTTCAGCAGCCACGCCGATTACCCCATTCATTTCCACGTCAAGTTGCGCCTTGTACGGCGCGATGAGCTTTTCAATGGATGCATCGGCAGCGACTACCGTTGTATCGGCCATGCGATAAGTCTGCGGTTGAATTTCCGCAAGGTGATTGGTTTTGCAACCCGACAGTACGAGAGCTGCAACCAGAAGGAAAAACCATTTCCGATTCATAGCGATTGGATTGATTGAATGTCTGCAAAAGTAACCACTAATTGCGTAATGAGTTTCACCGCCAGTCTTAAATTGTTGAAAAATTCAAAACAATTATCCCAACACACAGCGCTTTTATATCTTTGTCCCTGATTTTCAAAAACTAGCTTGTTGGCAAAATTTTTCACTTATGGTACAATCGCAAACCAAAGAGCAAATCATTGATCGGAAAAAATGGGAGACCATTTTTGAAGAAGCTGCTTCAACTTACCAGCATGCCGCCCCCTACCCTTTCGCCCAGTTCGACAACTTTCTGGAAGATTGGGCGGCACATAAGGCGATGGAATCCTTTCCAGCTGTAAAAGATCAGGGCTGGATCCACTACATGCACGTAAATGAAAAAAAACACGGACTGAATAAAATGGACCTGATCCCACCATTTTTGCAAGATGTCATAAAGGAATTGAACTCCGACGAATTTGTGGCTGCGATCAGCAAACTGACCGGAATCGAAGGGCTAAAAGCTGATCCTTCGCTCGAAGGGGGCGGACTGCATCAAAGCCAAAGAGGCGGTTTTTTGAATATCCACGCCGATTTTACGGTGCATCCGCACAAGCGCAACTGGCGCCGCCGTGTGAATTTGCTGGTGTATCTGAACGAAAGCTGGCAACCGGAATACAAGGGCGATCTGGAACTCTGGACACGCGACATGAAAGAATGCCGACAGAAAATCAGCCCGGTGTTCAATCGGGTGGTCTTGTTTAATACCGATGAGGATTCGTTCCACGGTTTGCCGGAACCCATCCAGTGTCCGGAGGGCATGACCCGCAAGTCCATTGCTTTGTATTATTTTACGGAAGAAAAAACTGTACCCAGGAAACGCGCTACCAACTACCAGGCACGCCCCGGCGATGGCTTCAAAAGCTTATTCATCTGGCTTGATAAGCAAATGATCTCATTGTATAATACGCTTAAAGGCTGGCTTGGTATCAATGATGATTTTGTGAGCAAGGTGTTGAATTTTTTAAATCGGGGAAAGAAGTAGAGTTGGTTATTGATTATTTGTATTCAAAGAAACAGGGCAACCGTGAAATTTTGTATCCATGAGCGACCGTTTAAAATATTCCTTACTATTCGCCATTCTTGGCATTCTTTTCTACATTCCGTTTTTGGGAGGCGTGCATTTATTCGACTGGGATGAGGTGAATTTTGCCGAGATCAGCCGCGAAATGCTGGTGCTGGACGAGTACCTGCGGGTGTATGTGAATTTTGATCCCTTCTGGGAGAAGCCGCCTTTTTTCTTCTGGCTGCAAGCGTTGGGGATGATGGCTTTTGGCGTGGGCGAATTCGCGGCACGCCTGCCGAATGCGATCTGTGGCGTTATCACGCTGGTTGTCCTGTTCAACATTGGCAAGACCCTTTACAATACACGCTTCGGCATCATCTGGGCGGGCGTGTATTTTGGATCGGTGCTGCCTTTTTTATATTTCAAATCCGGCATTATCGATCCTTGGTTTAATTTGTTCATTTTCTTAGGGTTATACTTCTTTATTTTATCTTATTGGAAGAGGGAAAAGCTCGAAACCATTGAATTAAACAGAAGCCATTGGTTTTATCTGCTGATCGGCGGTTTGATGATTGGTATGGGTATTCTGACCAAAGGTCCGGTGGCCTATTTGATCGCGGCGCTCACCATGGGTGTGTATTGGGTGTACAAACGCTTCCGCTTTTACGTGAACGTGCCGCAATTTCTGTTTTTCACAATTGCAGCGTTTGCGGTAGCTGCGATCTGGTACGGCATGTATTTTATCGACCAGTTTGCGGCTTTCAATAAGTACCAATATCGCCTGCTGAGTACGCCCGACGCAGGACACAAGGGCTTCCCGGGCTATCACTTCGCAGTAGTGCTAGTGGGGTGTTTTCCGGCTTCGATCTTTGCCATTCGTTCGTTTTTCAGAATGGAAAATGAAGCGTATGACTACCGGCAGGATTTTAAAATCTGGATGAAATTTTTGTTCTGGGTAGTGCTGATCTTGTTTACAATTGTACGCTCCAAAATCGTTCACTATTCTTCGATGACTTACTATCCACTGACGTTTCTGGCGGCGCTGGTGATTTATAATATGATAGAAAATCGTATTGCGTTCAAACCCTGGATGCGCATCGGTTTGTGGGCGCTAGCTTCGCTCTTTATCATTGTCGTATTTGCCTTGACCTATGCGGGTTTGAATATCGAAGTGATCAAGCCTTTGTTTGCCAAGGATGCCTTTGCACTCGCTAATCTGGAAGCCGATGTGCGCTGGACGGGTTGGGAAGTTATTCCCGGAGTTGTCCTTTTGGGCGTTATGATATACGCGATCCAAAGTATTCGTAAAGGCTTTAAAATCAAAGGCTTTGCAGTACTTTTTGGCGGAACCGCCGTTTTCGTCATGCTGACGCTGGTTTTCTTTATAAAAAGAATTGAAGGATATTCGCAACGCGCCGCGGTGGAGTTTTTTGAAAGTAAGGTAAATGAAGATTGTTATTTGATTACATATGGCTATAAATCATATGTACACCTGTTTTACGCGGAGCCCCAAGACGGCGAAAAGTGCTGTTTCAAGGATGAGGCCTGCACGCAAAAATTGCTGCACGAGCCACTGGATAAGCCGGCGTACATCGTCACCAAAATCACCAAGGTGAACGAATTGAAAGACCTGCCCGGCATGGTGGAAATCGGGCGGAAGAACGGATTTGTATTTTACAAACGAGGTCCGAAATAAAGCGGAGTTATCCAGCCACGGGCTTCGGCCACTTTTCTTTGCTTTGTGACCGGATGCGCTCGATCTCTTCCACTGTTTTTGGAATGGGCTTGCCCAATATATGAGCCCCGCTGGCGGTCACGAGCACGTCATCTTCGATGCGGATGCCACCGAAAGAGCGATAAGCATCTAATTTATTGTAATTTATAAAATCCAGGAATTTATTATCTCTTTTCCAAAGGTCGATCAATTCGGGAATAAAGTAAATACCCGGTTCTACCGTGAGCACATAGCCCGGTTGTAAAGCTTTTGCCAGTCGAAGAGATTTCAAACCAAACTGTTTACTCCGTTGCACCGTATCATCATAGCCGACATAATCTTCGCCCAAATCTTCCATGTCGTGTACGTCCAGCCCCAGCATATGCCCCAGGCCATGCGGGAAAAACAGTGCATGCGCGCCGGCATTGACCGCTTCGTCCACGTCGCCTTTCATGACACCCAGTTCTTTTAAGCCTTGTGCGATAATTTTAGCGGCTTGCAAATGCACCTCTTTATAAGAAACTCCGGGACGAATGGCACGGATAGAGTCAACTTCCGTTTTCAGCACGATGTTATAAATCTCTTTTTGTTGAGTTGTAAAAGTTTTATCCACCGGATAGGTGCGCGTAATGTCACCAGCGTAATGCAAGGGCGACGCAGAGCCAAAATCTCCCAGTACCAGTTGTCCACTTTGGAGTCGGTTTCCATGATAATGGTTGTGCAGGGTTTGCCCGTTCACCGTCAAAATAACCGGATAAGCCGGATAAGCCCCCATACTTACTGCGATGCTTTCGGCGGAGCCACACAAGAGTGCTTCGCTGATCCCCTTTTGCGCCATACTCATCGTCATCAGGTGCATATTTCCGGAGATATTTACTGCATGCTCAAGCTCGGCGATTTCTTCCTCTGATTTTACAGAACGCTGAGCTACAATGGCTTTGATCAATTCTACCGAAGCTTTTTCAGCCAATTGAGAAATTGGAATATCCAGCCAGGCATTGAGTTTGATCTTGTTTTCGCCGCGATACGGTGGCAGAAAATGGATCGGGCGGTTTTGCGATTTAGTGGTTTTTAAAGCCTGAGCCAGTTCATCATAGGGTTTCGCCTTGGAAATACCCGAAGCATCGGCCATTTCGGCGACTGTGGGCTGGGGTCCCATCCAAACAATGTGATCTATTGTAAAATCATCGCCGAAAAGCGTGGTTGTACCTTCATCCAGGTCGAGGATCGCCGCCAGATGCGGCTTGTCCAAACCAACATAATATAAAAAGCTACTGTCCTGCCGGAAGGGATAGGTATTGTCCGGAAAACTCATCGGACTCTCTTCGTTGCCCAATAACAGGATGATCCCGGCGTCCATGTTATTTTGCAATTGCGCACGGCGATTGGTGTAGATCTGCTTGTCGAACATGTTTTTTGATGTTTAGGAGCTTATGAGTTGAGGAGTATATTGTTTATAATAGAGGATGAGTCGTTTCAGGAATTTATAAAACTAAACGTTTGAACTACTCAACCCCAAAACTTAAAAAGATCAGCTTTTTTCGGTACGGCTTTTGATTTCGTCGCGGATTTCGGCAGCTTTTTCATAATCTTCCTTGGAGAGGGCGTCTTCCAGTAACTTTTCCAGGTCCGTTGTGGTGTAAGTGGATAATGGCGACCCCGGAGCGGGCATGGGTATTTCCTCATCCGAACCTTCCTCTTCCACGGCAATCGCGGCTTCGTCCAGCACGGAGGCATTGGCATAAATCGAGCAACCAAAACGTACGGCCAGCGCCAGCGCATCCGAAGTACGCGAATCTACTTCCATGGTCGCGCCATCGGGTTTCATATACACCAGCGTGGCGTAGAAAATTCCTTCCTGCAAATTGGAAATAATCGCTTCCATTAAATAAACTTCCAGCGCCACCAGCGATTCCTTAAATAAATCGTGAGTCATCGGGCGATTCGGCTTGATATCCTGCAAGGCCAGTGCAATAGCCTGCGCTTCGAAACCACCAATCACAACCGGTAAGCGTCGATTTCCGTATTTTTCTTTTAAAATGACGACGAAACTGTTGGGTTGCGTTTCGCTATTGGCAAGTGCCAGTATGTCCATTTCAATTTTTTCCATAGTATCTTTTGTTCCTCATTAACTGCTTCATTATCAGCACTAATCCCGGATTAATGCGATCAAAATCGTGTAAAAGCAATGCTTAATTTCGCCCTTTTATTGTAAACTACAAAATACGCTCGAAGTTTTAATAAAAGTTTTATTTCAGAGGCCATGTGTTAATCGATATCTCATTTCTAAACTACCATTGCCTTTATCGCCGTCACCAGCCAATCCAGATCGTTCGTCGTGGTGTACACATTGGGGGTAATCCGAACGCCACTGATGTTCTCCCATTCGATACCAACGGTATGAATCCGATATTTGTTGAACAGGAACTGACTTACTTCTGCCGGTTTCTTGCCTTCTACTACCAAAAGGGCAATCGCACAAGCCCATTCCGGCTTCAAGGATGTTTTAACGCTGACGCCCGGAAACTCCGAAACGCGCTCCGCCCAATAGTTTTTGAGGTAATGCAGGCGTTTCTCTTTGCGCTCCATACCAATCATCTGATGGAAATTGAGCGCCTCGCCAATGGCTTGCTCGATGGCAAAAGAGCGGGTACCCAAATGCTCAAACTTGCGAATATCTTCGCTCTCAGCATCGCCGGCCGCGAAAAGCGGATATAGATTTTTGATCCTGGATTTTCGAACGTAGAGCATCCCACTGCCGAACGGTGCGCACAGCCATTTATGCAAACTCGTTGCCAGATAATCGCAATTTAAATCATTGATTTTAAAGCCAATATGCACGAACGAATGCGCGGCATCCACCAGCACCTTGATGTCGCGCTTTTTGGCTTCATCGGCGATCTCGCGGACGGGAAGGATTTGCCCAATCCAGTTGATCATGTGGGTGATATTGACTACTTTGGTTTTTGCTGTAAACGCTTCTTTAAAAGCGTTGACAATCTGCGTTTTATCTTCAATCGGGAAGTCAAAACTAAGCCATTTAAGCACAATCCCGTCACGCTGCTCGCGCTGTTTCCAGGCATTGATCACATTGGGATAATCCTGTTTGGTCAGCACCACCTCATCCCCTTTTTGCAATCGCAGCCCGAAAATCACTGTTTCCAAACCTTCAGAAGAATTCCGGTTGATCGCAATTTCTTCTGCATCGCACCCTGCGAGTGCGGCCAGGCGCGCCCTCAAAGGCTCCCTCCCCTGATCGAGAATATGCCACATATAATAGGAAGGCGCTTCATTGCTTAGGCGGTTGTAGCGTTCGACGGCTTCCTGTACTACTTTGGGCTGAGGACAAACCCCGCCGTTATTGAGGTTCATCACATTCGGTGAGACCGTATATGTTTGTTTGATCTGGTACCAGAACGACTCGTCGGTCATAATTTCATCCACTGAAGCGCCCTGATAGACATCCAGCGTATGGAGTAAAGACTTGCCTTGCATGGTATTGAGAAATGGCGTGGTCGCTGCGGCTCCCGCCAATCCAGTGAGTTTTTGCAGGAAATTTCTGCGGTTGGTAGAGCGCATGATAACAAGGTTTTAGGTGAAAAAATGGTGGTATGGTGGTATTTTCTATGGAAAACAATTAAAACAAAATGGCCGCTTCTTTCTTTACAGCCACCAGAGCCTTGTCAATGGCGGTGATCCCGCGTTTTTCCAAAATACTCATAATGGCTTGTGCCAATTCCTGGCTATTCGCCTGAGGATCAACCAGTTCGTATGCCAGGCTGATCGTATTCATTGAATCGTCGCGGGCAAGTTTGATGATTTCCCAGAGTTGCTCTGAAACATATACCTGCTGGGTAATATTATACTCATATTCTTGTTGAATCCCCAACATTAAAGCAGAGCGGAACTGCGAAGCCGTGGTACCGTCTTTGCGCAAGCGCAGCATCATACTCGGCAGTGCCATGCGTTCGCACAGCAGGGAAAGCCGTTCGTAGGCCTGAAGGCGCAGCGGTGTAGTCGTATTTTGCTGATTTTGTTTGAGTTCGATTTGTTTCATAACACGCTGATTGTCAAGAAATTGCTTCAGTACAAAGTAAGCCGCTGCAAAAACGACCATCGCGGGTACGGTAATTTTGATAATTTCGAGTACGGTTGTCATTCAAAAGTAAGTTTTGCGTTTGGTGTTTTCAGTAATGTGTTCCAGCAAAATTACGCGCTGCGGACACTTTTCCAAACTATTCGATGGATTATATCCTACAGATCGAACCAAAAACACTTTTCTGTCGTTTCTTTTTTGCTTACTTTTGTAGAATAAATATAAATAAGTGACATGGCCTACAGCCAGTTTTTAATCCAAAATCTATTGTCTAAGGTCTAATGTCAGAAAATAAAAAGAGATGAGTGAAGTAAAAACAGCCTTACAGCCGATCACACTGACGGAAGGAGCCGTAACCCAACTGCACCGAATCCGTGAAAACCAGAATGTGCCTGCCGACTACGGTCTGCGTGTAGGTGTAAAAGGCGGCGGATGCTCGGGTTTCTCATATGTATTGGGATTTGATGCTGCTAAGGAAAACGATGAAATCCACGAGATCAATGGTATCAAAGTGCTACTGCAAAAATCGCACGCGATCTACCTGCTCGGCATGGAAATCGACTGGGTGGAAGGATTGGATAACCGAGGCTTTTCCTTCAACAACCCGAATGCCAAGGATACCTGCGGCTGCGGCACTTCTTTCTCGGCGTAACATTACCGACAATTATTTAGTCGAAAGTAAATAGATTGATAAAAAATAAATAAAATCCGGTTGACATGTAATATCAACCGGATTTTTATTACAATTGAATTAAAAAAGCCCTCCCGCGTAAAAGCGAGAAGGCTTTCGTTTTTATTTATTTTCGGTTTGAATATGATACCAAATTAAAGGAAGCAGGATTCGAGAAATTTCAATTCACTGATAATGAATTACTTCTTATTTCCTTCTTCCAATTTCCGGTTTAGTATTACATCATACCGCCCATGCCGCCGCCCGGCATGCCACCGCCGTGAGCGTGGCCGTTGCTTTCCGGTTCCGGCATATCGTTGATCACGCATTCGGTAGTCAGTACCATACCTGAGATCGAAGCTGCATTTTCAAGTGCGATGCGGGTCACCTTGGTCGGGTCGATCACACCGGCTTCTTTCAAATCTTCAAACTTGTCGGTACGGGCATTGTAACCATAGCTGGCTTTGCCGTTAAGTACCTTTTGCAGAACTACCGAACCTTCAGCGCCGGCATTGTCTGCGATAGTACGCAATGGAGACTCCAGTGCTTTTCTGATGATCTGGATACCAATGTTCTCATCTTCATTCGACCCCTTCAGGTTTTTCAAAGAAGAAATTGTACGTACCAAAGCTACACCGCCACCGGCAACGATACCTTCTTCCACAGCAGCGCGGGTTGCATGAAGGGCATCATCTACGCGGTCTTTCTTCTCTTTCATTTCTACTTCGGTTGGTGCGCCTACATACAATACTGCCACACCACCAGCCAACTTGGCCAGACGCTCCTGCAGCTTTTCTTTGTCGTAGTCGGAAGTAGTTACCTCAATCTGCTGCTTGATCTGATTGATCCGAGCCTTGATTTGGTCATCCTTGCCCTTGCCGTTTACGATTGTCGTGTTGTCTTTGTCAATCGTAACTTTCTCTGCCTGCCCCAGGTGCGACAATTCGGTGTTTTCCAATTTGTAACCTTTTTCATCGCTGATCACCGTACCACCGGTAAGGATTGCAATATCTTCCAACATTGCTTTCCGACGGTCGCCAAAGCCAGGTGCTTTTACAGCTACTACTTTGAGATTTGCGCGCAAGCGGTTTACAACCAGCACACCAAGTGCCTGAGATTCAACATCTTCTGCAATAATCAAGAGCGGACGATTGGCGCCGATCACTTTTTCCAACACCGGAACGATGTCCTGCATGTTAGAAACTTTCTTGTCATAAATCAGGATGTACGGGTTTTCATATTCCGTAACCATAGCTTCTGCGTCCGTCACGAAGTAGGGAGACAGATAACCACGATCAAACTGCATACCTACCACTTCCTCCATGTAAGTATCAGTTCCTCTGGCTTCTTCAACGGTGATCACGCCATCCTTGGAAACCCGCTTCATCGCGTCGGCGATCAGCGTACCGATTTCCTCATCGTTGTTCGCAGAGATGGTAGCAACTTGCTTGATTTTTTCATAGTCGTTGCCGATATGTTCAGACTGCTCTTGCAAATCTTCGATCACTTTCTTCACAGCCTTGTCAATACCGCGCTTTAAATCCATTGGATTCGCACCGGCGGTAACGTTTTTTAAGCCTGCGGTGATCATAGCCTGCGCCAAAACAGTTGCGGTAGTAGTACCGTCACCAGCTACATCAGCGGTTTTGGAAGCCACTTCCTTCACCATTTGAGCACCCATGTTTTCTACGGGTTCTTCCAGTTCCACTTCCTTGGCAACGGTTACACCATCCTTTGTAATTTGGGGAGCACCGAAGCTCTTCTGGATCACGACGTTGCGACCCTTTGGTCCGAGAGTGACTTTAACTGCGTTGGCAAGAGCATCTACACCACTTTTGAGTTTTTCTCTTGCATCCGAATTAAAGCTGATTTCTTTAGCCATATCTTAATTCAATTTTTTTAGGTTGATAAATAAAAAATCCCATGCTGCTTTAAACAACAAAACATGGAGATTACAGCACGACCAAAATGTCGTCCTCGCGCATAATGAGATAGTCTTCGCCTTCGTAGTGCAGTTCCTGACCGGCATACTTACCGTACAAAACGGTATCGCCAACCTGAACCGTCATCAGGTTACCGTCTTTACCAGGACCTACGGCTACTACTTCGCCTCTTTGTGGTTTTTCTTTTGCAGTATCAGGAATGATGATACCGCCTTTCGTTTTTTCTTCAGCCTGAGCCGGCTTTACTACAACTCTGTCGTTGATGGGCTTCATATTTTATAAGCTTTTTTGATTGTTTTTTGGTTAAACCATCAATAAACTGTCACTCTCACCCTATCACATCGCGTGCCAAATAAAATTTTCTGACAGAATTGCAGGGTTTTGCCTGACAAGTGGCATTTTTTCATTCACAACAATTCTTTCACGAGCCGACAAAGGCAAAAATGACCTGACAAAGCGGAAAAAATAAGGAGAAATGATAAAAGTGAAAAAATAAAGGAGAAAGCTAACAAAGATTATTCGCACTACTCATGCTCAAACACAAAAACCCGGCAACCATAAGCTTACCGGGTTTTTGATGAAGTGTATCCTAACACCAAATTATTGCGATTGCAATGGAATATTTTCCGCACCGCCGGTACTTCCTACCATCAGGGTGGTGATAATGCAAAGCACAAACAGCGCAATAGCCAGATACCAGGTCAATTTTTCAATAAAATCGCCCGATTTGGCCGCGCCAAACATCTGGTTTGCCTGTGATCCGCCAAACGTAGCATCCACACCGCCTCCCTTGGGATTCTGGATCAAAACGGCTGCCATCAGCAGCACACAAACCAATGCGATCAGAACAGTTAATGCCGTTAACATTGTTAAGGTCTTTTTAGTTTTGAAATTTGCGCTGCAAAGTACGCACTTTTTTCCGGAAAAAGCAAAATTAATCTTTCATACATCTTAATTGCTTTTTCGGTTTGCCCCTGACGCGCCAGAATTGCTGCCAAAGTTTCACTCACCAAGCCTTCTTTTTCCTGTACACTTTGTTCCACCATCTTGGCTACATCCTTTTCCTTGTGAGGCTTCGGTGATTCTTTTTTACCTGTTTTTATATTCAATTGAGGCGGTTCATATTTGGACCAACTATCGAAAGCAGATTTGGGCAAAGGCCCCTCTGTATGCTCAATAGGGTCTTCTCCTGCATACGTTTCAGGCAAGGATGGATTTTGGATATTTACTGCCCGCTCTGTTGTAGGATAATGCTCCGTATCTACTTGAGTTTCGACTTCTTCTTCAGCATCAGCAGATTCCAGGTTTGAAATTTCCCATTCCACTTCACTGTTTTCTTCTGGAACCAGTTGTTCTTCTTGCTCTTGCATGGCCGGTTTTTCGACTGTATCTTCCGATCCAGGCTCTTCAGACAGTTCCGTAGTCTTTTCCGGGGGAATTTCCAGCGAAAAGTCCAGTTCTTCTTCCTCTTCTTCTTTGAAATCAGATTTAGTCACGATCGGGTCCACCGGAATCTCCTTATTTTGAGACGTTTGCTGCACTTTTTCCTCACGGGGCAGAGGCTCTTTGCTCAAGCGCAACTTTGACAGGTCTTGCAATTCCAGCACCTCATCGAGGCGTAGTGTTTCTGTCGGTTTCTCTTGGTCTAATACGGTCTTTATTTGCTGAAAAAGCAAGGTACGATCCAGACTCCCAGCTGCCGTTTTCTCCAGATTATGCTCAAAATCGCGATGATGGTCAATTCCACTTTTATGCAGTAGCAGCCACTGCAAATTCTGGCAATAAGGATATTGCAAAGCCAGGCTTTT
>CAZGAU010000131.1:0-15228 GCA_964523725.1 uncultured Saprospiraceae bacterium | reverse complement strand
CCCCATAATATTTTACTAAATACCCGGTGCTGAATGAGCATAAAATCCTGCCCGTTATTTACATCGACAAAATAACGCTCCACCGCGTCGGCGCCGGGGAGTTGGGTGGCTCCGGGATTTGCTTCAGGGAAAATGGGATATAATTTTGCAACCGTCTCATTACCAGCCTTATCGGTGACAGAAATTATACTAAACGGAACCAGTTTTAAAATAGAATCACGGCGCGGGTTTTTATTCTCAAATGCCTCGGCAGCCAGATTTTTAAAGCCTTCCAAATAGGATTCGACTTTCGCAGTATTTAACGGACGATTCATCACAGGCGTTACATCATAAAATGGCTTCACCTGAAAAGTATTACCTTCGCGCTCCAGCCGGAACGATTTATTGCGTTGTTTGGGATATTCCACGCTAACTGCCTGAATATCATTTTGATTAACATTAAAAATTGTTTTATCGCGCCAGTCTTCGCCCTTGAGATTATAACGAAACCGCAGATTGCCTTCCCAGCTTGGAATGTAGGTCACGTAAGGCTGCTCGGCTTCCGCCATAATCATGTACGTGCCGCGTTCATCGGGCGTGGAACCACCCACATAATAAGACTTTAATAATTGATCGTTTTTATTATATAACTCGACTTTCAGCCCATTGGCGGCGAGGTCGCGCACCATATTGTCCACGGCGGCGGTCGGCGGCTTGAATTTCACCTGCACCCGGCGGATGGCATCGAGCAGGTTTTCCATGGCGTTGGGGCGGGCTTTATACTTACCGTTGTAGAGCCAGGAACCGTCTTTACGTTCCAGAGTCGTAGCTTCACCCTGTCGATCAGCGATAAATATTTTATGAATTTCATTAATATTATCAACGGCAAATGCCCGGTCTGCCCCGGCCAGCGTGGTTTTATCATCGGATTGAGTTGCTAAATACCAGGTCGTAACAGCGCCTAATAATCCGAATGTAATTAATAATAAAAGTGTATTTTTTGATGTATTCACGTTAAAATATGTTATAATGTTACATTTCCGTCTCTTGTCCCTCATTCCTAAGCTGCGTACCGCCTCTTTCTCAGCCAGTTATAAATAAATCCAAAGAAAATTAAGAATATGATAGGCGTTATAATATTGATTAACTGCCATTTCGTTTTCTCGGTTTGAATGCGCGCCGGATCAAGCAGGCGAAGCTTCACTTCCTTGTTTCTGGCGGCGATAAAGCCCTGTTCGCCCATTAAATACTCAATGGAATTGATCAAAAAATCTTTATTCGCAAAAGTAAAACGTTCGAACTCATTGAAACCCAAGGGCATAAACGAGCCTTTGGCTAAATCCACCTTGCTTTTGGCAATATCGCCATCCGACACCACGAGCATGCTTGTGGGCACGCTTTCCCGCTTGAATTCTCGCTGATATAATTTTAAACTATCCAGAAAATCCTGGGGCAAGCGGTTTTCATATAAAGATGCAAAAGTGCCCTCCACCAGCATCGCCAGCGTTTGCGGCGGCTTGTTATAGCGCTGAGGATCAAGCCCATAGCGCAGAAAATCGAAATTCATCTCGATGGGTAAATATTGCATAAAACTGCTATTTGAAGAAGCCAGCAGCGAGGTTTTCTGCACTGGCAATTTGGTGCGCACCGTCGTGTCAATCGTGCTCGGATAAAAGAAGTTGGTCGCTTCGAGATTATTTACAATCGGATGCTTCGAACTCGCGGTCACGATGGGATGATACGGATATTTCATCAATTCAATCTGCGGCTCGTTGCCCATCATGCCTACGATCTGCGGAATGCGCGAACATTGCAAATCCAGCACCATATTCGGCTGAATGCGAATGCCGTATTTAAATAATAAATCATCGAGATTCAAA
Source organism: uncultured Saprospiraceae bacterium (assembly GCA_964523725.1). Taxonomy (GTDB): domain Bacteria; phylum Bacteroidota; class Bacteroidia; order Chitinophagales; family Saprospiraceae; genus JADJNW01. The sequence goes on along the minus strand of CAZGAU010000131.1, from coordinate 13,369 downwards.
TCATATTCCTTGGGAAAATAACTCGGCGCGCTGCGTAAACTGTCAAGCTCCACATTTACTTTATCAATCAACCACATAATTTTCCCGCCATTCATTACGTACTGATCGAGCTTGAATTTATCTTTTTCAGAAAATGGGGCACGGGGCTTGGCAATGACCAACAGCGACACATCCTGGCTGATGTAGGTCAAACTGTCGAGGTGCAAACGTCCGGTTTCGTAGAATTGGCGCAGGTTTTTCTCCAGATCGGCGGTTTCAATCGGCAATAATTCGCCGTGTCCGGTGGTAAATGCAATCACAGGTTTGACCGCGGTTTGTAACTTCTGGATCGCATTCGCCATTTTATATTCCAATAATTCAATGGAATTATTAATCGCCACTTCCTGATCTACACCACGCTCATTTTCAAGGAGATTTACATTAATACTTCTTCCTTTGTAATATAATTGTGCATAAGGGTAAATCAATTGCACCGAAGTTTGGTCGGAGCCTTCCACCCGCAGGGAGACAGGAATCACGCCTTCTTTCGCCAGTTCCGCACGCCGGTCGTTGATTTCCTTCACCGTCCCCTTCGAAGGGTCGTCAAATTGGTACTCGATATACCCGGATTGCCCCCGAAAATCGTCGAGCATTTCCCGCACAGAAGTCTGCAAACGCTTGAATCCAGCTGGAAATTTGCCGTCGAGCAGCACCCGCACATACACCACGTCATCCAGCTCGCGCAGCAGCTCGCGCGTGGACTTGGTCAGTGTAAAGCGCTTATCTTCCGTGAGATCGAAGTTAGCATACAGCGAGTGCCCACCGATCCGCGCATTTGCCAGGATATTAATAAATATAATAATCCCGACAAAAAGCGTCAGGTTTATAATGGATTGGGTACGTCTGGAGGTTTTATTTTTAGTTTTAGCCATAAATTCTTACAAAATCGTAATTATAAATCGTGCTTCGTACTTCGTACTTCATGCCTCGTAATTCGTAATTTGTACTTCCAAATCACCATTTTCTTCGCTCCAATGAAGTTAAAGTCAATGCAATAAAAATCGCGATCACCGATAAAAAGTAAATCACATCCCGGGAATCCACGATGCCCCGACTAATCGAATTATAATGATATTCAATACCGAGCATTTGTATAATATCATCAGATTTGCCGACAAAAAGTGGCAGCCGGCTAAATAAACCGAAGCCCCAGTGAATAATAAAGCATAAAAATGTAGCCAAAATAAAAGCTACGATTTGATTATTGGTCAACGACGATGCGAAAATACCAATCGCTACAAACGCGCCGCCCAGGAAAATCAAGCCGATGTAAGACCCGGCAATAGCGCCTGCGTCAAGATTACCTTTAGGCGAACCCAGTTCATAAACCGTGTAATAATATAATAATGTGGGTAAAATCGCAAAAGCCACCAGCGCCAGACAGGCGAAGAATTTGCCCAGAATGATCGCCAGATCGCTCACGGGTTTGGTCGCCAATAGCTCAATCGTACCGGTTTGCTGCTCCTCCGCAAAAGAACGCATGGTGATCGCCGGTATCAAAAAAGCGAAAATCATGGGCGCCACGCTAAATAACTGATCAAGCGTAGCGTATTGATATTCCAGGATGCTCGTGTCGGGAAACACAAACATCACCAGCCCCAGCGCTGCCAGAAACACGCCGATGACGATGTAACCGATCAGCGAACTGAAAAAAGTATTTACTTCTTTAAAAAAAATACTCAGCATTTTGTAAATATGAGGTTTGAAACATTAAATTTGAAAATAATATATTTCAAATTTTACATTTCGTATTTTTTATTTTAAATAAACCGCATTTCGATCGACGTAAATCAGCAGGCAACGGAACAGTTTTTCCTCGGCGTCCTCGGGAGATAGCTCTGATACGGTGTTCCATAGCTGCCGGTCATCCTGAATCCAATCCAGGAAATTTTTGGTATTAAATTCGGTAATTTCTCCGGTTTGAAAGTTCAGCATTTTTTCGTTCTGAACGGTGCGCTCCACAGGCACTTTCGCCTGACGGTAAGGTCTGCCGTTCAAGGGGTTATAAGCTTTTACTTCCACCGTATCCACCTCCTCGTCTTTATATTTGAAATAACAAATTTTGCCGCGTACGCGCAAACCGGCAAAAACCGTGGCAGCCTCCGTCACTTCGCCTTTGGGCAACCGAATGTAAGGAATACCGCCGATGCAAATACCCCAAACCCTCTGTAAATCAAGCACTTGCTGGTTTTTACGAATAAATTCTACCTGTGCTACAAAACCTTCGTCGCTCGTTGCCATCCGGGAATTTACTTCCTCCCAGGTAAATGACGGTTGATTTTTTTGAAAATCACTAAATGCCAGGTAAATACCGTCATTAAATTTGAAATTCTTGGTCAGCAATAAACTGTCAGGTTGCCCATAAACAAGGTAATTGAAGCAAACCAGACTTATTACAAGTAACATTTTTTTCATTATATCAGTTGTAAATAAACAATCATATTTAGCGATTTCATTTAGTTAATTTCTGGAATATATCCTCCACGCTCACCACTTCCTTGTGCATTTCCAGCAGGGTCAGATTGTGCTGCATCACAAATTTATGTACTTCGGGGCGCACGTCGGCATCGGCATTGGCGATCAGTTGCCAGCGATTTTTACCTAAATCATTGACCTGCTTTACTTTATGAATAGCCAGCAATTGTTTTTTGTCCACTTTTTCTGCAAATTCTACGGTCACGACTGACTCGCCTTTCACCCGGCTCTGCAGGGCTTCGATCGGATCATCCGCCACGATCTTGCCGCGATTGATAATGACCACCCGGTCGCACAAGGCCTGTACTTCCTGCATGATATGCGTAGAAAAAATCACCGTTTTTTTCTGACCCAATTGCTTGATAAGGCTGCGGATCTCCGCTAATTGATTGGGATCCAGCCCCGAAGTCGGCTCATCCAGGATCAATACGTCGGGGTCATGCAACATGGCTTGGGCCAATCCCACCCGCTGTCGATAACCTTTTGATAATGCGCCAATTAGCTTTTTATGTTCACGTTCCAAACCGGTCATCTGGATCATTTCATCCACGCGCTGCCGAACGTTGGGCACCTGGTGCAAGCCCGCTACAAAGTTCAGGTACTCCCTGACATACAGGTCTTTATACAAAGGATTATGCTCCGGCAGGTAACCAATGCAGCGCCGCACTTCCATCGGGTTTTTGGACACATCGTAGCCGCAGACGGTCGCCTCACCGCTGGTTTGCGGAATGAAGCAGGTGACGATTTTCATTGTGGTAGTCTTGCCGGCGCCGTTGGGTCCCAGAAATCCCAGCACCTCTCCTGGCTTCGCCTCGAAGCTGATGGCGTCCACTGCGCGCTGTTCGCCGTATATTTTGGTCAGATTTTTTACTACAACACTCATTTTCAGAGACTTTAGACTTTAGATGACAGACATTAGACCAAACTCCATCTAAAGTCTATTGTCTATCATCTAATATCTTGTTCGCAACAAAGCTACTAATTTCTAAAATTGTGGAACTATAACGGTAACAGGTTTGTAAAATTGCGCATAAAAGTGGAGGAGTTTAGGAGTTGAGATGTTTAATTTACTCTACTTTTATGAATCAAAAATCAACCCGAAACTTTAAACATTAAACAAAAAACAACTATGTACACTGCCAATATCAACCGCAACGAAAACATCGAAGAAATCCGTGATTTCATTCGCGCCAACAGCTTTGGAATTCTTGTAAACACCCTCGACGGCAAGCCCTGGGCCACGCACATTCCGATACTCCTGGAAACCAATGACGCCGGACAAGACGTTTTGGTTGGTCACATCGCCCGGACAAATCCACAGTGGCACAACTTTGAAGCACAACCCGACGTGCTGGCGATTTTTACAGCGCACCATGCTTACATTTCTTCTTCCTGGTACAATCATGAAAATGTGCCGACCTGGAATTATATCGCAGTGCATTGCTATGGCAAAATCCGCATCATAGAAGGCGAGGCCTTGTATCAATCCCTGAAAAGACTGATGGATAAATATGAAGCTTATTCTGCCAATCCGATGCGTTTGGAGAACATGACCGGGAAAATGGTGCAAGCTCAAATGCGCGGTATTGTTGGATTTGAAATTCCGATCGAAGATATGCAGGCGAGTTACAAGCTTTCGCAAAACCGGAAAGATGAAGATTATCAAAATGTGATCCGGGAACTGGAAAAACGTGGGGATGAAAATTCCAGGAAAATTGCGGAAGAAATGAGGAAGCGAAGATATTTGGAGATAGGGTGATTCGGAGATCAAGGGACTTTGTGATGGTGAGAAAACGGGCATAAACCTGTTGCCAGCTCTATGCCCGTTGGGTTTTAACAGGAACGATCAATAATCATCATCGTACATACCGCCCGGCATGCCCTGTGTGCCTGCTTTTTTCTTGGGTTTGTCGTTGATCGCTACCTCGGTGGTAAGCAACATACCTGCTACGGAAGATGCATTTTCCAGTGCAATACGCGTCACCTTAGCAGGATCGATCACGCCCGCTTTTTTCAGATCTTCGTACTCGTCTGTGCGAGCATTGAAACCATAGCTGCCTTTGCCGTTCAACACTTTTTGCAATACGATGGAACCCTCAGCGCCAGCGTTTTCAGCAATATAGCGCAATGGCGCTTCCAGAGCACGGCGTACAATTTCGATACCAATATTCTCATCTTCGTTGGTGCCTTTCAAATTTTTCAAGGCTGAAATGGCGCGAACCAATGACACACCACCACCGGTAACGATACCTTCTTCCACAGCGGCGCGGGTTGCGCTCAGGGCATCATTCACGCGATCTTTCTTCTCCTTCATCTCCATTTCGGTCGGAGCGCCCACATAGATAATGGCCACACCACCGGAGAGTTTCGCCAGACGTTCCTGGAGTTTCTCCTTGTCATAATCTGAGGTTGTAGCTTCTATTTGCTGCTTGATTTGATTGGTACGTGCAGTGATCTGTTCTTCCGTGCCGCTGCCGCCTACAATTGTCGTATTTTCTTTATCAACGGTGATTTTCTCGGCTTCACCTAGTTGATCCAGCGTAGTACTTTCAAGCTTGTAACCTTGCTCTTCGCTGATGACCGTTCCACCAGTAAGCACGGCGATATCTTCCAGCATTGCTTTGCGGCGATCACCAAAGCCAGGCGCTTTTACCGCCACCACTTTCAGGCTACCGCGCAATCTGTTGACAACCAACGTTCCCAAAGCCTGTGATTCTACATCTTCGGCGATGATCAGCAACGGTCTGCCGGTACCCACCACTTTTTCCAACACAGGCAGAATATCCTGCAGATTGGAAATCTTTTTGTCGGTGATCAACAGGAACGGAGCTTCGTATTCCGTCACCATCGTTTCGGCATTGGTCACAAAGTAAGGCGACAAATACCCACGATCAAATTGCATACCGCTTACTTCCTCAACATACGTTTCCGTACCTTTTGCTTCTTCTACCGTAATCACGCCGTTCACCGTCACGCGCTTCATCGCATCAGCAATCAGGCTACCGATTTCCTCGTCGCTATTAGCGGAGATCGTACCTACCTGCCGGATTTTATCAAAGTTGTCGCTGACGATCTCAGCCTGATTTTTGATCTCTTCTACAACGACCTTGGTTGCCTTGTCAATCCCGCGTTTCAAATCCATCGGATTGGCGCCTGCGGTCAGTGTTTTCAGACCGTAAGCGATCATCGCTTGTGCCAAGACGGTCGCCGTGGTGGTACCATCACCGGCAATATCATTGGTTTTGGAAGCCGCCAGTTTGATGATCTGAGCGCCCATATTTTCAATAGGATCTTTCAGTTCGATTTCTTTGGCCACCGTTACTCCGTCTTTGGTCACCTGCGGAGCGCCGAAGCTTTTCTGAATCACCACATTGCGGCCTTTGGGTCCAAGGGTTACTTTTACAGCATTTGCCAGTTTGTCAATTCCTCTTTTGAGTTTTTCCTGAGCACTTGTATCGAAGGTTATGTCTTTAGCCATGTTTCAGCTTTTTTACTTGTGTTTAAAATGTGAATAGGAAAGCTTTTTACAAGATAACCAGAATTTCGTCTTCGCGCATAATGAGATATTCCTCACCCTCAAATTCAATTTTCTGACCGGCGTACTTGCCAAACAATACGGTATCGCCAGCCTGCACCGTCATCAGATTGCCATCTTTGCCTGATCCAACGGCTACAATTTCACCTTTCTGCGGTTTTTCCTTGGCGGTATCAGGAATAATAATACCTCCCTTGGTCGTTTCTTCGGCCGGCGCCACTTTTACTACTACCCGGTCACTGATCGGCTTCATCTTCATCTTGCTCATTCTCCGTTCGTTTTAAGTTTTATTTCAATAAAAATCTTCAAAGCTGTTTGTTCGATTTGCGTGGCATCAATTGTAATGCCAAACATTTTTGGCACGTCCGCAAGCTATTTTATAATGCCAAAATGGCATTTATTAAAGGTAGCAAAAAATAATACCATCTGAGGTGACAACTTTTCAGTTGAAATAATGATCAGCTGGAAAACTTTTAAGTCTGAAACATTGAACTTTATGTTGCGAACTGCTATTTTTGCAACCGCAAAAAAATTAAGCAATGGGACGCGCATTTGAATATCGGAAAGAGCGCAAAATGAAGCGCTGGGCGAATATGGCGAAAACGTTCACCAAGATTGGACGTGAAATTGCAATCGCAGTGCGGGAAGGCGGTGGTGATCCCAACTACAACTCGCGTCTGCGCCTGGCGATGCAAAACGCCAAGACGGCCAATATGCCAAAGGCCAACGTGGAAAACGCCATCAAAAAAGCTTTGTCGAAAGATGCGGAAAGCTATGATGAGGTGGTATATGAAGGCTATGCGCCGCACGGCGTGGCGGTGATGGTGGAAACAGCTACCAATAATACCAATCGTACAGTGGCCAACGTTCGCCACGTTTTCTCCAAATACGGTGGTTCCTTGGGTACCAGTGGCTCGGTAGAATTCATGTTTTCCCGGAAAGGAGTGTTCAAGATCAAATCCGAAGGGCTTGATCCGGAAGAACTGGAGTTGGAGTTGATTGATTTCGGGCTGGAAGAATTAAAGCGCGAAGACGACACACTGGTTTTATACTCGGATTTTGCAGATTTCGGAAGCCTCCAGAAAGCTCTGGAAGAACGCAACATCGAAGTAGAAAGCGCTGAATTGGTGCGGCTTCCAACGCATACCAAAGAATTGAGCGATGAGGAGGTAGAAGATGTAATCAAGCTGATCGAAAAAATGGAAGAAGACGAAGATGTAATCAATATTTTCCACAATATGGATATGGGCGAGTAGAAATCTGCCCCACACAATTCACTATAACGCCTGGTTTACAACACTTTACAAACCAGGCGTTATTTTTTTAGATAATTTTCCCGATTAGGCTTTGATTATATAATATTTTTTTTCAATTTTGTCCCTGCTATATAACCCACACATTATTAGACTTACATAAACACTCTAGGTAAACACAATTACACCTAAAGGCTTAAGGGATGTTATTTCCTGCGCGTAACAAATTTTCACACTTGTTACCAATTACCGATCTTTCGTCCCTTTGGGATGCATAAAATCTACGTGATTACACATATTCATCAGAATTCCAGAGGCTGTATTTTTTTGTCACAATTATTTTCAGACGAAACGATTTTGTAAAGGCGTTTACCTTATCCCTTCTGCGAAATCAAGTTTACACACTAAAGCACTTGTTATCAGCCTCTTAGATTCTGAATGCGTGTAAAAAAGGTGGTATGCGACGAAATCTGATGTTAGTAATTCAATACCAGCACCACAACTGGTTTGTTATTATCATATGTAATAAACCAGATTTTGCCATATTCCGACTCTGGCAATTGCTGATATTTGTCTTTGCCTAACAATAGGTTAGCAAGTGTCGGCGTCGTGTTGGAGTGCCCTGCAACCAGAATAGTTTTGCCTGGTTTGCTCTGGAGTGCATCGGCCAAACCTTTCAAATTACGGGGATCATAATCCATCGTTTCCTTCCCTCTCTGCGCAGCCACAAACTGCAAAGTCTGGCGAGTACGCTTGAGCGGAGTTGAATACAATTCATCAATTTGTACATCGGATAAGAGTTCAGCCAACCGCTTCGCTCTGGTTAACCCAGCTTCAGACAAGTCTGGATCGCGCGGATCATTTCCTGCTTTTTCAGCATGTCTGACCAAAATAATAGTAGTTGGTTCAAGATCGGCATTTTGCGCAAAAAGGTCATTAACAAAAACGCCAGCTGTCAGTATCAATAAGAAAAGGAAAGCTCTCATAAATGAAAATTGCATTTTGGATAAGCATTCAAAAAAGCAGCGAAAGATAATAAAATAAAATGGATGAAAGGAAGATAAAGAAGGCCGCATCACCCATTCAGGAATGCGACCTTTTCCAAAATTGGATTAGTATATAAATACTCTATGTATATAGAGTGTTTTTTCTCCGAAAAGTTGTCAATCAAAGTGTTAAAATTTTGATAAAATGTATAATGCAAACTTAGTTTTCCGGTTTTTTATCCAATCATTATGTGGTTGGTTCTTTTTGAATAAAACAAATAATTCCCTCTGATTACGGCAGTTTTTGATTAATTTACCTCGCCGTTTGATCAAATCGGTTGCTTTTATTATTATAGAAACATCACATATTTTCGATTTTTATGAATATCATTATGGTGATAGGTTTACCGGGTACCGGCAAAACAACTTTTGCAAAATCACTTGCAGAATCGCTTGATGCTCAGCATATTAATACAGATGTAATCCGGGATGCCATTAACAAACGTGGTCAGTATGATCCCGAAACCAAAACAAGGATTTATAAAGAAATGCAAGAGCAAGCCGAAGCCGCATTAAACAAGGGGCAAAATGTAGTGCTCGATGGCACTTTTTTCAAAAAGGAGCTGCGCAAGCCCTACCGGGAACTGGCAACCAAGTACCAGGCCAACATTTACTGGATGGAAATAAAAGCAAAGGAAGATGAAATCCGTACCCGGGTGAGCGAGCGCCGAGCCTATTCCGAAGCCGATTTTGAGGTCTATTTGAAAATCAAATCACAATATGAACCTCTCGAAGCACCACACCTGGAGCTCTGGTCGGATGCGCTGGATCTGCCACAGATGGTCAAAAAAGCAAAAGATTATATAAAGGCAAGATCATGACCGAGCAACAAATCGAATTGCTGATCGAACAAAAAGGCGTCCCGGACGAAACCAATGAAGTGATTTGCGTGGAAACCCATATTTCCTGGGTACTGCTCACCGATCAATTTGCTTACAAAATCAAAAAACCACTGCAATTTTCGTTTCTCGATTTTTCTACCCTTGCAAAACGAAAATTCTTCTGCGAACGTGAGCTCGAACTTAATTCCCGCCTGACTTCCGGCATTTATCTTGAAGTACTCCCGATTCATGAAAATCAGCAAAAGTATCATATCAATGACGCCCTCAATGGCAAAACTGTCGATTATTCCGTGAAGATGAAGCGCCTCGACTCCGCGTGTCAAATGGATAAATTATTGAAAAACAACCAGGTAGAAGCTTTTCAGATTGAGCAACTGGCGACACAACTGGCTGCTTTTCACACCGAAACAAACGTCGTGCGCGATTCCTTTGACCTGGAGGAACTCGATTCCAAATTTGCCGATTTGCTTGATATTGAAGAATTTGCCCTAGAACAATGGGGCAAGGAAGCCCGGGAAAACCTGGAGAAGATCGTCGCGCAATCCACACAGTTTTTGCAAGAACACGCAGAGCGTTTCCGCGAGCGCAACGAACGCGGCTTTGTCATCGATGGCCACGGTGATCTGCATTCCGGCAATATTTTTCTGCTCGACGAGCCGGTTATTTTTGATTGTATCGAATTCAATGACCATTTCCGGCACGTGGATATGCTTGATGAAATTGCCTTTTTGTGCATGGATCTTGATTTTTACGACCGGCAGGATTTTGCAGAGTTGTTTCTCGGAAATTATTTAGATCAAATGCAATGCATTGAAAATGAAGCAGATTGGCAAATTTTTCATTATTACAAACTTTACCGCGCCAACGTCCGCCTGAAGGTGACCTGCCTCCGTGCCATGCAGGAAAATGGCTCTGATGATTTTGAGCAGGAAATAGCCGAGGCTCAAAAATACTACAAACTGTTGGAGCAATATTCGGGAAGTATCATTTAAAACCATATCTCGCCAGAATTCTATTTCATTCTTTCCAAAAGTAAGTAGTCAGTCAGTTTTACAGTCGAAAGTCCGATTAAACTGACAATCAAATTCTTATGAAATATTTTATAAGAACATAAAATTGTCTCTTTACTTATAAGTTTTGTTTAAATCGGTTTTAAATAAGACCAGAAAGCTTCCACTGATAAAACAATTGATTTTTTATTCTGTCTATAAAATAGGGCAGTTTAGCAAAATAAAATGCAATTCTATTGAATAGCAGCTTATTTAGTTTCGAATTACAAATTATTGACAAGCTTTTATATCATATGAAAAAGAAAATTTTCCTTCTAACCTTTTTATGCTTCCTGGCTGCGCTGCTACCTATTCAGGCCTCTGATATGCGAAGCGGCGACAAAGTAAGCATCAACAATACTGTCAATGAGAATCTTTACACAGCTGGCGGAGAAATTAATGTCAATGCGATCATTAACGGCGACCTGGTAGGCGCAGGCGGTGATATTCGTATCAATGAGTCGGTGAGTAAAGACCTTATATTTGCAGGCGGCGACCTGCAGATCAATGGCGAAATCGGGGACGATGTAAGAATAGCCGGCGGAAAAGTTACTATTTCCAAAAATGTACATGGCGAACTGATTATTACCGGCGGACAAATTATTGTAAAACAAGGCGTTATAATAGGCGGGGATATTCATATTGCTGGTGGCGAAGTCGAGTTCAACGGTATTGCCAAAGGCAAAGTCAAGATTGTTGGCGGTGAAGTTGAATTTAATGGTGTGGCCGAGCAGGAACTGATGATCAAAGGCGGCGAGCTTGAGTTTAACGGTGAAGCAAGAGGTTTTACCCAACTTGCCGCTGAAGACATTGAGCTGGGTCCGGAGGCACGTTTTTTCGGCAAGGTGGAATACTGGACCGAACGCGAAGGCATTAATTTTGATCCTCATTTGGAAGAAGGTGCAAGCGCAACGTTCAATTCCAACCTGAAATTCAAGGCAAAAATAGAAGAAACCTGGGTACGGAAAGGCGTAGCCGGCTTTATTGTGTATCGTATTGTATCGGCAGCATTATTGATTACTTTATTAATTAGCTTTTTTGATACATTTTTCAGCAAAAATGCCGGGCGCTTGCGAGAAAATATTGGAAAATATACCAGCGCGGGAACCCTTTTTATGATTGGTTTACCAATTGCAGCAGTTTTAGCCATGATCACCATTATTGGTATTCCGGTTGGACTCATCATGTTTAGTGGTTATGCCATTGGGCTTATTCTTGCCGGGGCACTAACTGCAACGGTAATTGCTTACGAGCTTCAGAAATACCTCAAGCGCGACTGGAGCAAAGGCGTGACCATTGCTGTAGCAATTGCGGCTTTTATCGTCGTGCGATTGATTGGGATGATGGCTTTTCCGGGGAAATTCATTGTGTTTGTACTGACCATTTTGGCCATAGGTAGCGTGATTCAATGGCTCCGCCAGGGCTGGCGTAAACCCGACGAAGAACCCGAAAGCGATGAGGCATCTTCTGCTCAAACCGACACGGATATGGTTTGATAATCAACTGATTGAAAATACTTAAAAAGTAAATATTACATAGAGTAACGCAAAAAAGAAGAGCGCCGTTTGCGAAATGCAAATGGCGCTCTGTTTTATTACACGTTATAATAAAAATTATTATTTCTTTACTTTAATCGTGCAGCCGATTGCTTTCACCAGCGTCGGGTCCGGCGTCTTGCCAGCCTCGATAGCAGCTACTGAGGCTTCTACGTAATTCACCGTTACAGCCGAAGCATCGCGGGCATTGTCATCAATCGCACCGGTGTAATGTAATTTCCGGCTAGTGTCGAGTAAATAAACTTCTGGTGTGCGGCTCGCGCCATAAGCAGGATATACTTCCTGGCCTTCATCCAGCAAATATGCAAACGGGAAGCCCTTTTCCTTGGCGCGCTTTTGCATTTCCGCAAAGCTGTCGCCCGGCTGTACTGACGGGTCATTCGGCTGAATAGCCACTACCGGGTAGCCCTTCGGCGCCATTTTATTATGGAGTGCTATAATGCGGTCTTCGTAGGCCTGCGCCCATGGACAAGTATTACAAGTAAATATAACGATGTAACCTTTTGCATCTTTATAATCTTTTAAAGAAACCATTTTGCCGTCCACGTTCTTGAGTTTGAAATCCGGGGCAATGTCGCCCACCTTCAAGCCGCCCGTTTCAACCGCTTCAACTTGGTTTACAGCAGTTTCTGTATTTTTGTCAGACACATAAGTAGCCGCTACCCAAACCATAACAGCCAGCGCAAGCAATGCAGATAATCCGATAATTTTTTTCATAACAGGTCATTTTTATAATTGAATTAATAAAGATTTTGATCTTGGATATCAGATGTTGGATTTTGAAAAATGGCTTACAGAAAAGCTTTTACCAATTGTTCAAGTTGGTCATAATTGGCAAATTGCTCACCAAAGAAGTGGCGTTTCTGCTTATTGTATACTAAGGTAACGGGAATAGCCCCGCCCCAGTCCGGACTCACTTTATCGATCCAGACATTAAACTGCCCGTCGGTCAGCACGATCACCTCGGATTTGAGCTGATGTTGCTTCACAAAAGGCACGAGCTTGGTTTCCAGTTGACGCGGAAAATCGAGGCTCACCAGAATGATTTTTACTTTCTCTTCTTTCAGCGCTTCGTGAAGTTTCTCAAAATAAGGCAACTCCTCCACGCAGGGTTTGCACCAGGTTGCCCAGAAATTGATTACATAAATGGTATCCGATTCCTGTTGGAAAAGAGGTTCCAACTGGCTGAATTCATCGTAAACAGGAATATTTCCCAGCATTTTCGCGGGCGGAGGCAGTACAGGCGATTTATTTTCATCCTGAGCAGTGCAACTTTGCAGCATCATAACAACTAAAAGAAGCGTAAAAAAGACCTTCATCATTCGTTTCATAGCAGGTTTTTTATAATAGACATACGAAAAGAACGAATTTATTCTAAATGAACAAGGATCAGGCTGTTAAGCTTTCGTTAAAGGCAGGATTTGCAATCATTTCGGAATTTTGATTAAATCTCTGACACTCGATTTTAAACTGAGAGAAATCCTTAGTTTAACACGAAAAACTATTGATAATTTCATTTTTCTTAGATTAAAATTATTATTTCATAGACTAATTGCAAATTATTTATGGTTTTT
>CAZGAU010000130.1:1737-15292 GCA_964523725.1 uncultured Saprospiraceae bacterium | reverse complement strand
CAGGATTTTAAAGATATTATTGTACCGGGTATGACCCATTGGCAGCATCCCAAATACTTTGCTTATTTTCCGGGAACCAACAGCGAGCCTTCTATTCTTGCCGAAATGCTCACCGCCACCCTGGGTGCGCAGTGCATGATCTGGCTGACCTCGCCTGCTGCGGAAGAACTTGAAGAGCGCATGATGGACTGGCTCCGCAAGATGCTGGGATTGCCCAAAAACTGGTCTGGCGTGATTCAGGATACGGCTTCCACGGCTACACTGGTGGCACTGCTCACCGCACGGGAAAAAGCTTCCGAATATAAAATCAATCAATCCGGCTGGACGGGGAATGAAAAGTTTCGGATTTATGCTTCTACCCAAGCGCATTCCTCAGTGGATAAAGCGGTGCGTATTGCGGGTTTTGGCATGGATAACCTGATCAAAATTGCTGTGGATGAAAACTATGCTATGATCCCTTCGGAGCTGGCGCAAGCGATTCGGCAGGATTTGCAGGACGGTTACAAGCCTTTGTGCGTGGTTTCTAGTATGGGCACAACCAGTTCCACCGCCATCGACCCGATTAAAGATATTGGTACCATTGCAAAATTGCACGGTTTGTGGCATCATGTGGATGCGGCTTACGCGGGCTCGGCGCTGCTGTTGCCCGAAATGCGCTGGATGGCCGCAGGTATGGAATCCGTGGATAGTTTTGTGTTTAATCCGCATAAATGGATGCTGACGAATTTTGATTGCACAGCGTATTACGTCAAGGATAAAACCGCGCTGGTCAGTACTTTCAGCATTTTACCGGAATATTTAAAAACCGCGGAAGACAAGCAAGTGAACAACTACCGCGATTGGGGTATCCAGCTTGGGCGGCGTTTCCGGGCGCTGAAGCTTTGGTTTGTCATTCGTACCTATGGGATCGAAGGCTTGCGCGAGAAAATTCGCAGCCACATCGAATGGGCGCAGTGGCTCAAAGCCGAAATCGAACGTGCACCCGATTTTGAAATCATGGCGCCGGCGCCGCTCAATCTCGTCTGCTTTCGCTACCATCCGGGGGGTATAAATGACGAAACCGACCTGGAGCGTATCAATGCTACTTTATTACAAGAACTAAATAACAGCGGCAAAATATTATTAACCCAGACCAAGCTCGACGGCAAATACGTCCTCCGGCTGGTGGGCGGTACGAATCAACTGACATTCGAAGATATCCAGGAAGCCTGGAAATTGGTGAAGGAATTCGCAAAGAATGTGGGAATTTAGGGGAATCGTTGTAATTATTGGAAATTTCAACTATTTTTAATTGATATATTCAAAACCTGTTCTTTTCATTTGAAAATGAGCACATAATAAAAGTCTAACCACCTAAACCCCGCATTATGAACAATTTCATTCGAGCGATTTTCCAATTCTTTCTGCGCCTTTTTGGAAGCAAAGCAACAGGCACCACTACGGGTACGCAAACTGTTATTGTACCTCCCGAACCACAACCCAAGGCCTCTGTGGATGACAAAGCAAAAGAAGAAATAAAAGAAACGCCTGCGGAAGAGCAAAAGCCGGAACCGGAGCCAATACCAAAACCTGCGGCGCCCCCAATGGGTAAGGAATTCACTCACACCGTCATCAAGGAAAATGGCAAGGAGATTCACATTGTCACCGATGGCAATGTAGAAGGGCGTTTCCCGATGTTTGTCCGGAAAAGCTGGAGCGGACTTTTCACTAGTGGAAAACTGGAAATCAAGGATTTTATTCAATCCGACGGCGCTATGCTCGAAGACCTCGACATGACCAAATCTTCCATCAATGTCATGAGCGCGGTATCCGACAATGAAGGCAAACTCGAAGCGATCAACGCTTACGATGGCGCTTTCCTGAGTTTTGGCATCTTCCAATGGACGATGGGTACCCGCGACAGCGAGGGCGAGCTACCGGCCCTGCTCAAACGAGTAAAAGATGCTTTCCCGGATACGTTTCAAACTTATTTTGGACAGTTCGGTATGGACGTGCATCCTGAAACCAAGCGCACTTATGGTTATCTAACCCTTGACGGGAAAAAACTCAAGCCCCGGCAGGAGAAGAAACTGCTTAAAAACTGGGACTGGGTCTATCGCTTCTGGCGTGCGGGTTTGGATAAAAATGTACAGGCCGTACAAATCCAGCACGCGCTCGGGCGTTTGAATAATTTCTACGGCAAGCAGAAGGCCCATGGCTTTACCTTGAATAAGATCGTGACTTCCGAATTTGGCGTAGGTTTGATCCTGGACAATCACGTCAACCTGCCGGATTTTCCCTGGCGCTGTATCGAACTGGCCATGACCAAAACCGGACTCACCAATCCTACCGACTGGACTACCGCGCAGGAACGCACGGTACTCGAAGAATACCTCCGCGTGCGACAGACCTTCAAGCACACTTACAGCAGTGGACAAACCGTCGGCCCCATGTTCGATGCCAAAAAACGCGGCGAAACAACCCGAAGCTACCTGAAAAAAGGCTTGATTTCCGATGAGCGGAATTCATTCCAGTTTATGACAATGACTTCAAGAGATGCCGCCAACCTCAACGAAGTACTGATGCCGGAAGACCTGAGCCCTGAGGATTATCCCGAGATTCGGATGGAATTTATGGATGAAGATCAGGATTAAATGTAGTTAAATTCCATTTTACTTGATTTAAAGGAAGGATTGTATATATATTTGATTACGAGAAATTTACTTTCGTAATCGAAAACCTTCTATGAAAAATCTTTTTGAATCTGCATATAATAATCCTCTTTTCAAGCAGCTGAAAGTGTCGGATACGCTATTCACGGAATATAAATGCATGGAAGATGCATCGGTTTTTAAAATCTGGTCGGATATAAATTATTTTGTATATGCTTTGAGTGGAAAAAAGAAGTGGAAAAGCCAGGAAGCAGAATATATGATTCATGCGGGCGAAGCGATTTTTGTAAAAAAGGGCGCCAATATTATCCATAAATTTTTTGAAACCGATTTTTGCGCGCTGATTATTTTTGTACCCGATACTTTTATTAAAAACCTGATTCAACAGCACCCGGATACATTGAAAAAAGTTGCTATAAAAAATTCCGATTCGGTTATTCCATTACATTTAGATGAGAGTTTAAATATTTATTTTCAATCATTATATGCTTATTTTTTAAAAGAACAACATCCGTCCACTAACTTACTGGAAATCAAGTTTAAAGAATTGATTCTGAATCTTATTTCCACCGAAGAAAACACCACGCTTTGTAATTATTTTAAATTATTATGTCATGAATCGAAATCCTCGCTTCAGGATATCATGGAATCCAATTTTACTTACAATCTTACCCTCGATGAATTTGCCCGCCTGTGCCACCGGAGTTTAGCCACTTTTAAGCGGGATTTTAAAGAATTATATCAAATCACGCCTGGTAAATGGCTGATAAACAAGCGCTTGGAATTTGCAAAAAACATGTTACAGTTCAGCGATAAAAGTATTAATGATATCGCATTTGAGAGTGGTTTTGAAAATACATCGCATTTTATCAAAAAATTCAAGGAAACGTTCGGTACGACGCCGCTTCAATTTCAAAAATCCGGTTTGACCCATCAAGATTGATCCGCTCAGCACATTTATTAAGCTTCTCAGCAAATCGCCTTTCCAATTTTGCCTTCATCTTTGTAGGTGAAAATTAAATTCACTAATTCAAAAACCACCCGAAAAAATGGAACAAATAATTGAAAAAAGCTGGATGAAATTGATTCATTCACTTAGCAAAGATTTTTCACAAAAAGCCAGTGAACATGATTGGAATGATGTTTTTGTAGCCACTAATTATATGGCGCTCAAGCAAAACGGTTTTTTATCAGCAATGATCCCGCTCGAATTCGGCGGCGGAGGCATCTCTCATGCCGAAATGTGCCACCTGATACGCGTGATGGCCCAAGCCTGCGGCTCTACCGCGCTTGCATTTTCTATGCACCAACATTTACTGGCGGCTACCATCTGGCGCTACAAACAAGGCAAGGGCGGCGAGGAAATGCTGGCAAAAGTGGCAAAACATGACCTGGTACTCGTGAGCACGGGGGCAGGCGATTGGCTGGAATCCAATGGCATGATGAAAAAAGTGGAAGGAGGCTACCTGGTCACCGCGCAAAAACATTTTGCCAGTCAGTCGCCCGTGGGCGATGTGCTGGTGACCAGCGCGCGGTACGAACACCCCGAACAAGGCTGGCAGGTGCTGCATTTTCCGGTTTCATTCGCGGCGGAAGGCTTGTCGGTGCTGGATAATTGGTACACGATGGGCATGCGTGGCACGGGCTCTCACACCATTCAACTCGAAAAGGTCTTCGTGCCGGAGAGTACTATTTCATTGCAACGCCCCGCCGGGCAATATCATAGCGTTTGGAATATCGTGCTGACGGTAGCCATGCCCCTAATCATGTCGGTATATGTAGGAATCGCCGAAAAAGCCGTGCAAATTGCCTTGGAAAAATTGAGGCAGAAAAATTTCCAGGAGCCAAATATTACATTTATTATAGGCGAAATGAATAATGAATTAACCTTGGCGCAAGTCATGCTTAAAGATATGATATCTATTACTAATAATTTTAATTTTGAACCGATAGATGCCAATGGTCATGCTATTCTGAGTCGAAAGACTTTGATCGCCAATGCCTGCAAAAAAGTGGTCGAGAAGGCGATGGAAGCCATTGGTGGACAGAGTTTCTTCAGGAAAATGGAAATTGAACGCCTTTTCAGGGATGTGCAGGCTGGCACTTTCCACCCACTTCCCGAAAAGTCGCAGTGGCAGCTGACCGGCACATTTTTACTGGAAAGTAATTATTTGTTTAATAACAACTAAATAGATTTTTAATAAATGGATAAACCAGGTTTCCCGATAGAGGAATCTGGCTTTTTTTATTGAACCGTTTGAAACATTCCAATTTTTCTTATTTTTGACCAAAACGGAAAATCATGCACAGAGAGATTCACGGATGGTACAGTCATACGCTCAATAAGCACATGGAAATCGTGATGTACGGGCACTACGGCTCGGCTTTACTGCTTTTGCCCACCGCCGCTGCGGATTACCTGGAATACGAACGCTTCCACCTGATTGATGCGATCAGCAAGTATATCAACGAAGGCAAGTTCAAGGTTTTTTCGATCAATAGTATCAATAATGAAAGCTGGCTCAATAGCCATATGCACCCGCGCCACAAGGCGATGCGTCACGTGCAGTTCAATGATTATGTGTACAACGAAGTGATTCCGTTCATTCGGGGCAAGACCAGCGAGGATACGCCAATTTATTTGTCGGGCGCTTCTCTAGGAGCATTGCATTCGGCCAATTTGTTTTTCAAACGCCCCGATCTGATCAATGGTGTTATTGCGATGAGCGGTAGCTATGATCTCAGCACCTATACCAAGGGGTACCAGGATGAAGATGTGTATTTCAACTCGCCGATGCAGTATTTGCCAAACCTGAACGACGAATTTTTCCTGCCGCGCCTGCGGGAAAACAAGCACATCCACATCGTCACCGGTTCCGGCGCCTGGGAAGATCCCGAAGCATCGCGCAAATTGTCCAGGGTACTGAACGCCAAGGGAATTCCGCACGAACTCGACATCTGGGGACCCGATATGAGCCACGACTGGCCCACTTGGCGGGATATGTTACCTTATTATCTGGACACGAGGTTTTAAACCGTAACACCATCGTACCCAAACACCTAATAACTTAACCATCATGAATCGCAGGCTTCTATTCATCGTTGTTATATTTTTATTTACTTGTAAAATTACTGCCCAACCGCCCGTTCCGGTAGGCGATTTTACCCTCACCGCCCTGCTCGACAGCATTAAAATCGAGATGGAAAAGTCGCACATCCCCGGTTTGATGCTCACGATCGTCTCCCGTGACTCGGTTTTGTATGATGGCGGTCTCGGCCTTGCCAATATTGCCGATAATCGTCCCGTTGACAACACTACGCTCTTCCGCCTGGGCTCTATTTCCAAGAGTTTTGCGGCGCTTTGCATACTCAAACTCGAAAGCGAAGGCAAGTTTTCGCTCGAAGATCCCTTGAAAAAGGTTGCGCCCGACGTCCCTTTTGAAAACAGGTGGGAAGACACGCATCCGGTGCGCATCGTACATCTGCTGGAGCACTCCGCCGGTTTTGATGACATGCATTTTACAGCCGTGCTCAATCGCGAAGGTAAGGAAGTGTCCCCGCTGGAAATGGTGAAGCGCCATGCCAAATCGCTCAAAACCCGATGGCAGCCGGGCTTGCGGCACGCATATTCCAATCCGGGCTATGTGATCCTCACGCATATCATCGAAAAATATAGCGGCATGTCCTACCAGGATTATGTGCGCCAAACGATCTTCGAACCCTTGGGCATGCAATATTCCAACTTCGTTTCTTTTCCCGAAAATGCCGATCCCTACGCGCAAGGTTACGTCTGGAAAGACGAAAACTACGAATTGGTGCCGTTTTATCCCGTTTATGCGGGTATGGCCGGTGCTTTGAACACCTGTGGCGCCGATATGGCTAAGTTTCTTCAGTTTATGATGAATCGGGGCGCCGTCGATACTCTTCAAATCCTGCCTTCTGAGCTTATTCAAAAAATGGAAACGCCCACTTCCACCTTGGCGGCGCGAAGTGGCTTGAGGACGGTGTATGCTTTAGCCAATCGCCCAACGTTTTTCAACAAACCGATGACTTTCAGAGGGCATAGCGGCGGTATCAACGGCTTTGTGTCGGATTATGCGTACAACCGGCGCTACGGTTTTGCCATTTCCATCAACAGCGAAAGCAGTTTCAATAAAATTGAAGACCTCATCATTCAATATCTTTCCCAGGGACTGAGCCTGGTGAAGCCCAAGAAAGAACCGATTCCGGATACGATTGTGCAAACTTTCAGCGGTTATTTCGAAATGAAAAGCCCGCGCAATCAGTTGTTCTATTTTATGGAACAGTTCACCGGCAATGAAAAGATGTCCTTCCGTGGTGATACCCTGCTCCGCAGAGGCTTTCTGTCGGAACCCACCAAATACCTGCACATGGGCGAGAACCAGTTTCGAACCCTGGAAAGCAGCGCTCCGCAAATCGTGCTTACCCACGATGAAGCCGGTACGCCCGTTATCGTCGGCAATACGTACTATGAAAAATCCAGCGCGTTCGCCGTGCGGGGGCGTCAGATCATGTTTTTTGGCAGTTTGATCGTCATTGCCAGCTTCCTGCTTTTTGGGCTTGTCTGGCTAATTCTGAGAATATTCGGTAAAGTAAAACCGACTGCAACCCAAATAACCTTCACTCTATGGTTGGGCAACGCCGGGCTGCTCGTGGCATTCATTAGTGCAGTGATATTGCTTCAGGATTATATCCATGCAGGTGCGTTCAATGCCAAAACCCTCATCGTTTTTATTGGAACTGTGCTATTCGGCGTCACTGCGGTGCTCGGTCTTGTGCAGTTGTTCAGTTTCCTGCGCAAGCCCGCCGGAATTGTATTAAAAAGCTACCTTACCCTGGTCTGCATTGCGATGATTGCCCTGGCGGTCTTCCTGTTTCAGCACGGCTGGATCGGATTGCAGCTCTGGAGTTATTAAAATGGAGTGAAATGACAAACGGTCTTGTGTATGAAGCGTAGTGGCAGCCACTATGGGTTTATTTTTTTATATGTTCAATTAGCTCTAATGCCAGCCAGTCAATTAAAATAATTACAAAAATGATTAACAACCAATGCCACCATTTTAAAGGAAGATTCTTGGCAATTTTATATTCAATTAAAGTCCAGACAGCAAAATATATGTACCAAATCCATCAGGCACTTACATCAAAAAAGAGCAAAACAGCCATACCAATTAATAGCTTGTAAGTAAATATTATTTTATGCGCTTAAAGAGGAGGAGCTTTTCACTGCTACGAAGTAGCTCAGAGCTGATGCAAATGAGCTTTTAGCTAGTTTCGATAAGCTTTTTACTAATGCAAAGCAGCTTTGAGTTAATAGCAAGTAAGTAAGTAAAGAGACAATTTTAAGTTCAAATAAAATATTTTATAAGAAGTTGATTGTCAGCTTAATTTGACTTTCGACAATCGACTGTAAAACTGTCCGACTACTTAAAGAGACAATTTTAAGTTTAAATAAAATGTTTTATAAGGAGTTGATTGTCAGGGAAATTAGACTTTCGACAATCGACTGTGAAACTGTTCGACTACTTACTTAGCTTTGTGCTCATAATAGAAAGCTTCGGGCTTGAATGGATAACAGGAAGGTAGAGCAAAAAACACTGCTATGGCTCAAATTTTTCGATCCGCCGAATATTCTCCTGGATCGGCGAAATACTCACCACCTTGCTGTCTTTGAGGATGTAAAAAATATAATCGCTGTTATTGCCAATTACCTTTACTTCCTGCGGTTCCTGGTCGTGGAAATGAATGCGGTGATCGATGGTAAGGTCGCCATTTTTAAGCATGCCTTTTATTTTGAAGCCGCCGCCCAGTCCATACCCCATATACGCCGAAAACACCAGCCACGCAGAAAAGCCGATCCACCCAAGGGTCAGATTTTTATTGGAACTCATAAAACCTGGCATGGAGAGTTGAGTTGTCTTCTTTTCATTTAGTTTTTGCACGATTTTTAACAGTGCGTAACTAATGGCAGGAATAATGATAATTACGATTGGAAAAGCCAGATTGCTGGTGAGGCGCACGATCGGGCTCAGCAGTACGTCCAGCACGGTGGAATAGCTCAGGATATTAATACCCAGGATACCGTAGTAAATAGAATCACTCACGATGCCCAAAATCAGTAAATAAAGATAGCCGATTGACAGGTAATCCTGAATGGTGCCAGCCAGGGCAAAGCGCTTAGATTGTGGTTCTTCCATGAGTTATGATTGTTTTAAGAATATTTACTTGACGCTTACAAATATCATGTTTTGCACCGTGCTACACAAATTGCCAAATAATGGCTCCTTTATAGATCGCTAAACTAATAAATTTTAGATTTATCAGGGGTGATTTACAAAGGAAACAAAAGGCTCTAAGCCACAAACTGAATCGTCTGCGGACTTATAACCTTTATGGATGGTTTGGGATTGATAAAACAGTGGTGTTTATGATAATTCGGACTAAACCTTTTGTTGTCTGGCTTTCAGCAACAGGTTAATGCCGGTCAAGGCAAACCACAGCGTAATAACAGGATAGCCGATTTGGGCAAAGTTAAAAACCGGAAGCGTATATCGTAGTAGCACCAGTAAAACCAGCAGTCCACCGACCACGCCCCACCAGCACAGCCACTTGGGCAAGGCGTTCGACCGCAGTGCTGCCAATGAGAATAACAATTGCCCAAGCCCCATCAGACTGGTTGCCAGATCATCGGCGACAAGAAAACCGCGCATGCCCAAGGTAGCAACATTGACAAGGCTTTCGCTCGCTTTATCGGCGGCGGCGTTATAAGAATCGATCATCGCCCAGGTAAAGCCAAAGCCGAAAGTAAAGGCGGACAGCGCCAGCCCTGTGCCCAATAAATAACTGGCAAAACCAGCCGTATTGTGCCAACTGTCTTTGGGGAGCAATCGGTGAAGGATTAAACCCAATGGCAGAAATGAAAGAATCGCAATAATGGAAAAACTGACCCCGAGCAGTGCCATGGTGC
Source organism: uncultured Saprospiraceae bacterium (assembly GCA_964523725.1). Taxonomy (GTDB): domain Bacteria; phylum Bacteroidota; class Bacteroidia; order Chitinophagales; family Saprospiraceae; genus JADJNW01. Next base: position 5,653 of record CAZGAU010000130.1, on the reverse strand, counting down.
TATGCGTAGAAACAGCGCTGAGCCAATCGTTCATCGTGTCAGCTTCCAGGTTTAGTTCCGGAAACCAACCGGCACTCATTTGCAAGGCAACCCCAGGCAGGAAAATAACAGCCACTATACCGGCTATGCCGCCCAGGCGCAGAAGGCTCGGGTTTACTGGTTGTTCTGTGAACATATCATAATATTTTTGTGATAAAACTAAGGAGTACTTTTATTTAAAAATTGTACGGATGTTCCATTAGGCAGAAAGTTGCCCAATCAGGTCGGTCTTTTGGCGCTTGTAGGCTCCGGGCGTCATGTTTGCAAATTCCCGGAAGTGACGGATAAAATGCGCCTGATCGTAATAGCCATTTTGAAACGCAATATCGGTAAGCTTTTCGGGTGTATAATGAATTTGCTCCAGGGCGCGCAAAAACTGCTGCAATCGCAGGCAATGTGTAGCGGACAAGCCCAGCCATTCTGTAAAAAGGCGATGCGTGTGCGTACGCGAGTAGCCGGTCAAATCTCCGATTTTTATTACTTCTGTTGAGCCTGAAAATTTATTTACAATATCATTTAACTTAAATGCGGTATAAAGTTCACTGTTTTCATTTACTTTACTAAATAAAAACTTTTCAAGACACTTGGCTTTTTGCATGAAACTGCCCTTGCCACGCAGCTGATCCTCTATTTTATTAATTTCATTTAGAATGTATTCGCCCCAGATTGCCCAGTCCCGCACCTCTATGCATGGAATTCCGAAAAAAGCTTTTACGGCTATGGGTTGCATTTGTATGCCCATTACATGAAAACGCGAGAAAGACATGTAGAGCGGCTTGGTGTGCAAGCCCGACAGGAAACAAAACCTTTCGGTAGGGTTAAAGTCGCCGCCAATCCGTTTGCCATCAATATCTTCCATTTTTGGGCCAATATTAAAGATTAGTTCTACTTTGCCACTGGGCAGAATTTGCCAGCGTGTGGGTGTTTCGGATTGCTGTTCCCAGATCATTTGCACCAGCCCCCGGAGTTTGGCAGGTATGTAATATTGTATTCTCATGGCGCTACCGACTTTACATAGCAATATAATAAAAATCCGGGGATGTTCGCAAGAAATACCGGCTAAAAGCCTTATAAAATGCCCTGCTCCTGCAAAAATCCGCGCAGCTGCCCCGGCGACTCGAAGCGCACCGCGTGCAAGCCTGCTTCTCTTGCGCCGATTACATTATGTTTATTATCATCAATAAATAATGCCCGGGAAGGCTCCACTTCATAACGGTTAATTAATAACTTATAAATGCGCAAATCGGGCTTAATTAATTTCTCCTGACCGGACACGACAATGCCTTCAAACCAGTTTAAAAAATCGTATAACTCCAGTGCTACAGGAAAAGTCTCGTGCGACCAGTTGGTTAAAGCCAGTAAACGATGGGAATCCTGCTTGCGCAAGGTGTCCAGAATCTCGACGGTTTCCTCAATGGCGCCGCCCAGCATTTCCTGCCAGCGCCCGTAGAATGCGCGGATTTGATGCTCATAATCAGGGAATTCCGCTACTTTTTCTTCGGTAGCTATCGCGAGTGACCGCCCTGCATCCTGCTGGATATTCCAGTCATGCGTGCAGATATAATCAAAGAAATATTGCATTTCTCTTTTGTCCTCAAAAATGTTGCGGAAAACGTACTCTGGGTTCCAGTCAATCAATACGCCGCCCAGGTCGAAGATGATCGTATCAAGTTTCATGGTTGAATAATGGTTTATCGGTTTACGGTTTACGGTTTATCGGTTTGCGGTTTACGGTGTGTCGGTGTAACAGAACTATAACACATTATTATTCAATAATCGTACCGCCGGCTTTATAGCGAATATGCATTTTCACTGTTTGTAATATAATAAGCGCTAATATAAAAAATCCACTCAAAGCCAGTACACTTGCACGCATGCTTCCTGTAATATATTCTATGATACCGAAACTAAATGTTCCAAGTACCGTGGCTACTTTTTCCAGCACATCATAAAAGCTGAAGTACGATGTGGTATCGGGCGTATTCGCCGGTAATAATTTTGAATACGTTGAGCGCGAGAGCGACTGTGTACCGCCCATGAGCACACCCACGGAAATGGCCGTGATGTAAAATTGAGGCTTGGCATTTATAAAATAAGCAAAGGTACATGTAAGCATCCATATAATAAAAATAATGGAAAGTGTAAATTTATTGCCACGCCAGTCGGAAACCTTGGCGAAGAAATAAGCCCCGCCAATGGCTACGATTTGTAATATCAATATAATAAGGATTAGTTCGCTGGATTCAAATTTTAATTCTTTCTCGGCAAAAGTCGCTGCCAGATAGAGCGTCGTTTGTACGCCGGCACTTGCACAAAAAAACGCGATCAGGAACAGTCCGATGCTTCGTTGGTGCTTCAATGCGTTCCAGACTTTTTTTAATTCCTGAAAACCCTTTCGCAACACCTGCGGCGGCATAACCTGCTTTTGATCTTGCGGCAATCTCCGGAAGGGAATTTGCGCAAAGCCCAGCCACCAGATGCCCACCATCACAAAGGCCAGCCGCGTGGCGAAACCCTGATCAGGCAAGCCAAGAGCTTCGTAGTTTTGAATGACGAGCAAGTTAATGATCATCAAAATAACGCTTCCAATAAAACCATACGCAAACCCTTGTGCGCTCACGCGATCGTAGCGGTCTTCGGTCACAATTTCCGGCAGGTAAGAATTGTAAAATACCAGCCCCCCGGCAAAGCCCATCATGGCTACAATAAATGAGACCGTACCAATGGCAAGTTGTTCCGTACCTTTGAAAAAGAACAAACCTATACAGGCCAGTGCTCCGATGGTGGTGAAGATTTTCAGGAAAAACATTTTTCGTCCGCTATAATCCGCAATGCCCGACAACAAAGGCGAAGCCGCCGCTACCAGCACGTAGGCCAGCGAAATCGCAAAAGCGTAGAGTGAGCTATTATTCATCTCGATGCCGAAAACATTGACCCGATCCGCTGTAACTGCCACGAAATAAACCGGAAAAATCGCTGCGGTGATTACCAGTGCAAAGGCAGAATTCGCCCAGTCGAAAAAAGCCCAGCCACGTACCACGCGTTTGTCGTTGATTTGAAAACCTAGCGTTTTATTCATCTTGAGTGTTCAATTTCCGGGAAAGATAGTTTTTTTAGTTGATGAGGTGAAAGGTTGATGGGTTGAAATTATGAGCTGAAAGAACAATTTGATTGAAAAATTGGAAACTTTTTGTTGGAAAAACTCGGAAAACTCCCGTATTTTGCCCTTATTAATTGGTTATGGGGTGATAAGTTTAAATGCATCAAAATCACCCTATCACCCCATCACCCTATCAACCATTTATACATTGAGCCGAGCCAAAGAGCATTTCGTCCCGACAACCAATACCTACGTCAACGTTATCCTGCCGATGGCGGTGCCCAAGCCTTATACCTACTACGTGCCGGAAGAATGGATCAACGCAATAAAATTTGGCGTGCGCGTGGAAGTGCAATTTGGGCAAAGCCGGCTTTACACCGCATTAGTGATTGACGTACACCACAATCCGCCGCAGGACCAAAAACTCAAGCCCATCAGCGCCGTGGTGGACGAGCAGCCGCTCATTAATCCCATGCAACTCAAGCTCTGGCAATGGCTCGCCGATTATTACTGCTGCACCCTCGGCGAGGTGATGAACGCCGCACTGCCTTCCAATCTCAAGCTAGCAAGTGAAACACTGATCGCATTAAGCCCGGTGTTCGACGGCGATGTTACCGAATTATCTGATAAAGAGCACATTATCGTGCAAGCTTTGACCGCGCAGGAGGAATTGAGCATCGAGGATTTGCGTAAAATCCTGGAACAAAAAACGGTGTATCCGCTCATCAAGAGCTTGTTGGAAAAGAAAATCATTTACCTGCAAGAGGATTTAAAAAC
>CAZGAU010000130.1:0-1637 GCA_964523725.1 uncultured Saprospiraceae bacterium | reverse complement strand
CGCGAAGTCAGTCGCCTCGGCGGATACGAGGAAGATACGATTGATTCAGACGTCCTTTCACCGCAGCAGGAGGAAACGATTGCCAAACTCCGGGCGCATTTTGAAACGCAAAACGTGGTGCTGCTCCACGGCGTGACCGGCAGCGGCAAAACCCGGGTGTACGTAGAACTCATGCAGGAAGCCGTTGACCGGGGCGAGCAGGTACTGTACCTCCTCCCGGAAATTGCGCTTACCACGCAGATTATCAATCGTTTGCAAAAAATATTCGGCGATAAAATCGCGGTCTATCATTCGCGCCAAAGCAATAATGAACGCGTTGAGCTCTGGAAGCAGGTCGTGGAAGGCAAACCCATTGTGCTGGGCGCACGCTCGGCGCTGTTTATGCCTTTTTCCAATTTGAAACTGGTTATTGTGGACGAGGAGCACGATCCTTCCTATAAACAAAACGATCCCAATCCGCGCTACAACGGTCGCGATGCTGCAATTTATATGGCGAATACCTTCGGGGCAAAAGTAATCCTGGGCACAGCGACGCCCTCAATCGAATCGTATTACAACGCCAAAGCCGGTAAATATGGGTTGGTGGAAATGCCCGAACGCTTCGGTGGCCTTGAACTCCCCGAAACCGTCATCACCGATGTGAAGCAGGAACTCAAGGAACGCAAGCTTCAGGCTCATTTTACGACTAAACTTATCGACGAACTCAAAGCAGCGCTCGAACGCGGCGAGCAAGCTATTCTTTTTCAAAACCGGCGGGGCTTCGCACCTACGTATCGCTGCACCACCTGCGACTGGCATTCTGAATGCATCCACTGCGACGTGAGCCTCACCTATCACAAGCATTTCAATGCGCTCAAATGTCATTACTGCGGTTATCAAACACAATTACCCACGGCTTGTCCGGCCTGTGGCAATAAACAACTGACCCTCATTGGTTTCGGTACCGAAAAGATCGAAGACGAACTCAAAATCTACCTGCCCGACGCCCGCATCGCACGGATGGACCTCGATACGGTACGCACCAAAAACGCACACGCCCAGATTATCAACGACTTCGAGGAAGGTCGCATCGACGTGCTGGTGGGCACGCAAATGGTCACCAAGGGTCTGGATTTTGAAAATGTGGGCATCGTAGGCGTACTCAGCGCCGATCAGCTCTTGCAATTCCCGGACTTCCGGGCGGGCGAACGCGGTTTTCAACTTATGCTGCAAGTGAGCGGACGCGCCGGACGCAAGCATAAGCGCGGCAAGGTCATCATTCAAGCCATGAACACCGCCAGCCCCGTGCTCGGCGAAGTATTGCGCAATGATTATTTCAGCTTTTTCCAGCGGGAAATCCAGGAACGGCATCAGTTTCACTATCCGCCATTTACGCGGCTCATCCGCATTACGCTCAAGCACAAGAAGCCCGAAACCCTCAACGACGGCGGCAAAATCTTCGGCAAAACCCTCAAAACCCAACTCGGCGAATGGGTGATCGGCCCGGCGGTGCCTTACGTGGGGCGCGTGCGCGGCTACTTCCTGCTCGACTTTTTGATCAAACTTCCTCGCGACAGCCAGAAAATCCGCTACGCTAAAGACACCCTCCTCGATGCCATCCAGGCGCTTAACACCACCGAGGGTTACACGACGATCAG
>CAZGAU010000129.1:0-15432 GCA_964523725.1 uncultured Saprospiraceae bacterium | reverse complement strand
TCAGTCCTGGCGTTCAAAAATTTAAACTTTAATTCACGGTTTTTTAACAAACTTTTGAATTCCAATGTATTCGTCATCTTCCATGCCATCACCATCCCAGTCGAGCAGGCAACGAAATTCTGCCCGGCCATCTTTCAGGTTCACCTGATACTGGTAGGTAGCATCGGGGGCAATGAGCATGAGCGTATCGCCAAAGGTATTCCAAATGCCTCGGGTGAGGCGTACCAAACTATCGGACTGGTTTTTATATTCAGATCGGAATTTATTATCGGCATCATAATACGTTGTAATCGGCTGCACACCAAGCTTTTCAAGCCAGTCGCCTTCCGCTACTTCAAAAACTGAATTGGGTGCCGTGCTATCAGCAGCGTTGATGTTGACCCGAAAAGATATCGCTTCCCAAACGCCTGGTAATGCAGCTTTCAAGTCGGACTTTTCTTCCGGATTTTCCTGGCTGGAATTGGATACGTTATTGCAACCTGAAAATATCATCAAACCTACTAAGAAATGCCAAATTCTCATGCTGGATTCTGTTTTGCGAAAGCGCAAAAATAAAATAACCACCGCCAAAACGACAGTGGTTATCCCTGATTTTTGAAAAAATTAACCTCTTCTTTTTGAGGGCTTTCCCAGAAAATCTCTCTATGCCTTACCTTTGTCTCTCTACCTCTAATTTACATCGACTCGACATCACCCGAACCGGATACTTTCGCGCTTACTCTGGGGCGGCCTTTGTACTTGACATCACCCGAGCCGGATACTTTTACACTCAAATTTTCGCTGGCATCAACTTTGCAGTCGCCTGATCCTGAGATGCTTACAGTGGCGTCTTTTACACTTAGCGCATCTGCATAAAAATCGCCCGAACCGGAAATAGCAATAGTCAGATTGTTGGCGGAGCCACCGAGCTTCACATTGCCCGAGCCACTGATTTTACCGTCAATAGACTTGGCTTCCACATCTAACTTAATATTGCCGGAGCCGCTCACACCGGTGACCAGATTGCCAACGCCGGTGAATTTACTTTCACCGATGATATCGCCGGAACCGCTGATGTAAGCCTTGGTCAAGCTGGGAATCGTAATCCAGATTTTTACACCATCATGATTGCGTACATTCTGGTCAAATTTGATTTTCCAGTGCTTGTCGCTGACGTCAGTTAAAATATTGTCAATGATATTCTGTTGAGCCTCAATGGTTACACTTTGGGTATTGCCTTGTTTCAGGTAAACATTGCCGCCAATTGCCACAGTGAATCCATCAAAACTGGAAACATTTAAAGTTTTAGTCACTTTCGGACCTTCACCTTTAATGCCGTTCCAGCTCCAGTTTTGAGCGGAAAGGGTAGTAACCATGCTGATGGCAAAGAATAGAGTTAAAACCGATGCAAAATTCAATTTTTTCATGTTCGCTTACTTTTAATGTCTTTAATTAAACTTAAGATTTTTTTAACAAAAATGACACAAAAGCAGCAGCTGGGTTGCATCGCTCCGACGAAAGCTAAGAAATAAAAGACGAATGGGGCGATTTTATGGCTTCATGCTGGTAGGAAGTTCGTGAAGGATTCATTGGAATAATGGAATCTTTATTCCACGCGCTCAAGTACCCGTACGATTCTTTGAGGTACCAAAGTACCGCGTTTGGCCAGATAATCGGCTTCGGCGTTGCTCAAATCCAGATAAGCTTCATTTTGGAACGTAATCGAATAAACTTTTGGGGATTGAATTTCAAGAATGATCTGCTTTGGAAAATCCTGCTCCTCATTTTCAAATACCATTCGATCCGCGAAATAGCGCTTTAAAGCAAAACGCACCGGTTGTTGGTCTTGCGCCAGGCGGGTTTCAAAATATAATTTCCCCCGGGAGATGTAAATCCGCATGGGGTCAACAAAGGCTTGCTCGCTTTTGGCATCGAGCAGAAAACCTTGACCTTCGAGTACCTGACCGTTCTTTTTCCAGATTTCATGCGCCTTACGTCCATTAATTTCCTGTTTCCAGGTGCCTTCCAGCCATTTAAAATCATTCATAGATACTCTAAACTGGCTGTTGGTTACTTTTTCAACACGCCCCGACAAGGTAATCCGCTTGGTAAAATCGCCTTCAGCAATGGGCTGTGCCAGCCGGTCGCTGTACTGACGAATAAATTCAACAATTTTCGCTCCGGAGTTATTGTCATTTAAATCTTCCAGTTTTTCCGGGGAGTAATCGTTTGCGGCAAGTACTCGTTTTGTATTCCAGGGCTCGACGACCAGCGCCATGAGTGCAACTAAACCGCCAATAGCCAGTAGCGCCGCAATAGAAGTAATCTGACGGAAAAACGATACCTTGCTGTAACGCCTGCGATCATCCAGCCTGCGCTCGAGCCGACGCCAGGCCTGCGGAGAGGGCTTCTCGTTCAGCTTGTGCTGATTCTCCTGAAATAAGCCGGATATGGTATTTTTCTTTTTCATTGTTTTACAATTTCTTTGTTTTTGGGGTTATTGTAAGCCCTGAATTCCGGGATATTTTAATTCTTCCAGTAATTCCTGCAAACGTTTTTTCGCTAAAATCAGTTGCGATTTCGAAGTATTGATACTGATGCCCAGCATATCGGCAATTTCGCGGTGCTTGTAACCTTCCACTGCGTACAGGTTGAAAACCGTGCGATAACCGGTCGGCAAGCCATCGAGCAATTCCAGAATATCCTGCGCCTGAAGATCATCCACCGGGCTGACCGGGTCGATTTCGCCATCAATTTGCGGATTGATCTCAACGGTCAGGTTAAAATTGTGCTGCTTGCGCAAAAACATAAGCGATTCGTTGATCACAATGCGCCGCATCCAGCCTTCAAAACTGCCATCTCCTTTGAAACTATCAATGTTCGTCAAAATCTTAAAAAATGCCTCGACCAGCACATCTTCCGCGTCTTCGCGGCTTTTCACATAGCGCTTACACACGCCAAAAAACATGGGCGAGTAGCGATCGAAGAGCAATTGCTGAGCCCGTCGTTCTTCTTGTTTGCAAGCTTCTATGAGTTCCAGTTTGGTCACGTGGTAGTTTTTTCGATGATCCTGTAAAAATACAGATGTAAATTGAAACGTTTTTGGTGTGCGGATGGTTACTTTTTACAATTTTTAGTGTAGGGATGTTGAAATCCTTATATTTGCAGTCAATTTTTTTGAAAGGACAGAGATCAGAACCAAAATGTCAGATGAGATTTTTTATTCAACCATTCAACTTTTCAACCTTTAAACTTTAATAAAATGGTATTGGAAAACAACCGGTATCTTCTGAGTGGCGGCGTAGATCCGCTCGAATTGACAGAAAAGTACGGCTTGCCGCTGTACGTTTATGATAGTGCGATCATAGAGCGCCAGTATAAACGCATTAACAATGCTTTCCATGTTAAACGCCTGAAGATCAATTATGCCTGCAAAGCGCTTTCCAATATCAATATCCTGAAGCTTTTCAAAGAAATGGGCGCCGGTCTGGATACCGTGTCTATCCAGGAAGTGATGCTGGGCTTGAAGGCTGGCTTTGCGCCTCAGGATATTATTTATACGCCCAACTGCGTAAGCCTGGAAGAAATCGAAATGGCGGCGGACAAAGGCGTTCGCATCAATATTGACAATATTTCCATCTTGGAGCAGTTCGGTCAGGCGCGTCCTGATATTCCGGTATGCATTCGCATCAATCCGCATATTATGGCGGGTGGTAATGTAAAGACTTCGGTTGGGCATATTGATTCAAAATTCGGGATTTCCATTCATCAGATGCCGCTGGTGCGCCGTTTGGTAGAGGCTACCGACCTTAAGATTGAAGGCATTCATATGCATACAGGCTCCGATATTCTCGATCCGGATGTGTTTCTGATGGGGGCGGAGATTCTGCTGAATATTGCAAAAGACTATAAATTCCTGGACTATATCGACTTTGGATCGGGCTTTAAAGTACCTTATAAAGAAGGAGACATCGAGACCGATATCGAAGAGCTGGGTGATAAAATTTCGGCCCGTTTTAATTCTTTTTGCCAGGAATATGGCAAGGATCTCACCTTGATGTTTGAGCCGGGTAAGTTTCTGGTGAGCGAATCGGGACACTTTTTGGTTCCTGTTAATGTGATCAAACAAACGACTTCCACCATTTTTGCAGGCGTGGATTCCGGTTTGAATCATCTGATCCGGCCAATGTTTTATAATTCTTATCATCGCATTACGAATATTTCTAATCCAGGTGGTAAATCGCGCTTCTATACGGTAGTCGGCTACATTTGTGAAACCGATACTTTCGGCGTCAATCGACAGATTTCCGAAATTCACGAGGGAGATGTGCTTTGTTTCCACAATGCGGGAGCGTACTGCTTCACTATGTCGTCGAATTACAATTCACGCTATCGCCCGGCGGAGGTGCTGGTGCATAATGGCAAGGATTACCTGATTCGCAAACGTGAAACGATGGAGGATATTCTGCGCAATCAAGTAGAAGTGGAGTTGCTACAGCCTGTGAGTATCGGCGAACCTTAATCGTCGTAAATTATTATTACAATCAGGAAAATATAATAATTCGACCGGGTTTCTTATTTTACTTACAGGAACCCGGTCATTTTTTAAATAATATTTTGATGAAAATTACAAATTTACTCTTGCTCACGCTTTTTATTTACATTGGATGTAAAAGTGATAATAAGAGATTAACCGACAATGCTAATGATACAAAAATTGAAGTTCAGTCGGTTGAAGATTCCTTATTACAAATCACTGATCGGGGCTTGACATTTTCCAACGGTACTTCCGAGTTTTTGCCTTTTGCAGATGATCCTGAGGCAACAATTATTGTAATGGTGCGGCATACTGAGCAAGATACGGTGGGTGACGACCCTGACCTGACAGCTACCGGGCAAGCCCGCGCAGAGCGACTAGCCAATATGATCAAGGATTTTCCTTTAAACCTGATTTACACCAATGCTTTTGAACGAACGGTGAAAACGGCGCAACCCTCGGCTTACCTACATCAGCAGGCAATTCAGTTTTATGATCATGAAACGGCGGCAGATTTTATTTCTACTATTGCTAAAAACGGTCAAGGCCTGCATTTGCTGGTCGTGGGCCGCGCCAACACCGTACCGGAAATGCTGAATACGCTCGCCGGAGAAAAACGCTTTCCGGATATTGATGAATCAGATTACAGCAATATTTACATCATCGGCATTAGTGAGAGCGGCCAAAGGGTGAACATTATTCGCGCCATTTATTGAAACTTTCTCTCTTTATTTTTGTGTTGAAAAATCTAACTTGGCAGGAATAAGCCTTATTTTTGCAGCTCTTTTTTGATGGTGTCTTAGTTTTATGGTGTTATAGTTCGAAAGCGTTGAGACCCAAAACACCAAAACACCAAAACACCATAACACCATAACACCATAACACCAGAAAAAATGGATACAAGATACAACCCGCAGGAAACGGAACCGAAGTGGTACCAATATTGGATGGAGAGAAACTATTTTCATTCCGAACCCGATGAGCGTGAGCCGTTTACAATTGTAATTCCGCCACCAAACGTAACCGGGGTGCTGCACATGGGGCATATGCTCAATAATACGATTCAGGATATTTTGATCCGCAAAGCGCGACTGGAAGGTAAAAACGCCTGCTGGGTGCCGGGCACGGATCATGCTTCGATCGCTACGGAAGCGAAAGTAGTAGGTATGCTGCGGGAGCGTGGTATCAAAAAATCAGACCTTTCCCGCGATGAATTTATGAAATACGCCTGGGAATGGAAGGAAGTGTATGGCGGCAAAATCCTGGATCAGCTGAAAAAACTGGGCGCTTCCTGCGACTGGGATCGCACGCGTTTTACGATGGAAGATTCTTTGTCGAAAGCGGTGATCCATGTATTCGTAGATTTGTACAAAAAAGGCAAGATTTATCGGGGTTTGCGGATGACCAACTGGGACCCGGCGGCACAAACGGTTTTGTCGAATGAAGAAGTTATTTACAAAGATGAAAATTCACAGCTTTTTCATTTAAAATATTTCCTGGAAGGTTCTGATTCTGAGGGGATTATTATTGCTACGCAACGTCCCGAAACCATCATGGCCGATACAGCGATTGCGGTACATCCCGAAGATGATCGTTACAAGGATTGGATCGGCAAAAAAGTGCTGATTCCGTTGATTCACAAGCCTATACCTATTATTGCGGATAGTTATGTAGATCGGGAATTCGGAACCGGCGCATTGAAAATTACGCCTGCGCACGACCAAAATGACTATGAAGTTGGGCAACGTCACAAGCTTCCGGTGGTGGATATTTTGAATCCGGATGGTTCTTTGAATGAGCATGCGCAAATTCTTGTTGGTGAAGACCGCTTCGCAGCACGCAAGAAGATCAAAAAAATGCTGGAAGAATCCGGCAATTTGATCAAACTGGAAGATTATAAAACCAGCGTCGGTCACTCTGAGCGAACGGATGCAGTGGTGGAGCCGCGCCTGACTTTGCAATGGTTTCTGGAGATGAAAGGCTTTGCCAAAACGGCTTTGCAGGCGGTGAAAAGCGATGAGGTTACGTTCTACCCGGAAAATATGTGGAACATGTTCTACAACTGGTTAAACGAGGACAATGTTCGCGATTGGTGTATCTCGCGGCAATTGTGGTGGGGGCAGCGTATTCCGGCTTGGTATTACACTGACTCGGAAGGCAAAGAATATATTTTGGTATCGGAGACGGCGGAAGAAGCTTTGAAGCAAGCCCAAGAAAAAACTGGTAATCAGAATCTTACGATTGGCAATTTAAAGCAAGATGAAGATGTGGTGGATACCTGGTTTTCTTCCTGGCTGTGGCCGATCTCGGTGTTTGATGGTTTTGAAACTCAGGAGGAACTAAAATATTACTACCCGACAAGTGTGCTAGTGACGGGCTGGGATATCATGTTTTTCTGGGTGGCGCGCATGATCATGGCGGGTTATGAATATTCCGAGGAATTGCTGGGCAAGGACTTTATAGAAAAGCATGGTCGTCAGCCATTCCATGATGTGTATTTTACAGGCATGGTGCGTGACAATAAGCGCCGGAAGATGAGCAAGTCGCTTGGAAACTCGCCGGAAGCGCTCGAACTGATTGCTAATTATGGCGCGGATGGCGTACGTTTTGGCATGATGGCGAGCTCGGCGGCGGGCAATGACATTATATTTGATGCCCCCTTTGACCCGGAAACGAAGTCGGTTCTGAATGAAAGTAAACTGTGCGAACAGGGGCGCAATTTCTGTAATAAAATGTGGAATGCACTGCGCCTGGTAAAAGGCTGGGATGTCAGTGAAACAGTCGAAGAGAATGAAATTCAGTTGGTTAATAAGCTGGCAATCAAATGGATTCATCAAAAATTATCGCAAACGCTGACCGAGGTTGAAGCGAATTTCAAGAGCTATCGCCTATCGGATGCTTTAATGGCTTTGTACAAATTTATTTGGGATGATTTTTGCTCCTGGTATCTGGAGATGATCAAACCGGCTTACGGTGAGCCTATCGACCAAGAAACGGTGGAACAAACCACGGAAATTTTCAGTAAGCTCATGTCTGCTTTGCATCCGTTTATGCCGTTTGTAACGGAAGAAATCTGGCAACAGCTGGCGGACCGACTTGAGGGAGAGGATTGTATTGTAAGTGAATATCCGAAACCGGAGACTTTTGATAAAGCTTTTATCGATAAGATTGAGCGCGCCAAACAGGTGGTAGCAGGTATTCGGGAAATTCGCAACAATAAGGGCATCAAAGCGAAAGATGAACTGAAGGTTTTTGCTCAGGATACGCCAAAATCCCAGGAATTACTGGACTTGGAAGGGATCAAGCCGATGATTATCAAAATGGCGAATTTGGGTGAATTGACTTTGACGAAGGACGAAATTCCAAATAGCGTCTCATTTCTGGCCGGAACGGAGAAGTTCTTTGTTGAACTCGAGCAGACCATTGATGCAGAAGAAGAGCGGAGTCGCCTGAGCAAAGAATTGGAATACTATCAAGGATTTGTACAGTCGGTTCAGAAAAAACTGAGCAATGAAAAGTTTGTGAATAACGCTCCTTCCCAAGTAGTGGAAACCGAACGCAAGAAGCTGGCGGATGGTGAGGAAAAGATCAAGAATCTGGAGGAGGCGCTGGCACAGTTGAATTAACAAAAAAGAAGTGTGCCGCACTTCAAAAGTGTGGCACACTTAAACTTTCTTCCTAGTGTTGAACTATCACTCGTTTCGTTTTTATGCCTGCATCAGTGCGTACATGCAGGAAATAAGTTCCTGCCGCCCATGAGCTGGCATCCAGTGTAATCGTCTGATCTTTAATACCTTCGTAATTTCTTACTGCAATCGTTTTGCCTGTAGCATCCATCACGCTCAATTGAGCCTGCGTTGTTACATGTTCCAAAGCAATTTTCACATTCAGGTTATTTTGCACCGGATTAGGATACACTTCTACCTGACTATCTGCAAGTTGTGGCTCTTTTGTACTGGTTGAAATTTCACGGATACGCATTCTGGTAATGGCGGTTACATCCGGTCCGAAGCCACCCAGGAACCACTCGCCGTTTCTTACTACAGTTGAAAAATCATAATAATAAGGCAGGGCGCTGTACACGATGAACATATCCTCTGAGAGTTCTACTGTGATAAAGTAGTCGCCAGGTTCCAGCATTACGCCGGGCTCCAGTTCTCCTTCGAGGGGTATCAGATCCACGGTGATCAATGAAAAGCTAGAGTCAGCGACTCCTAATGTTTTAGTACCTAAACCAACGATTTTTAGGTCATCATCATCGAAAGTGGAGTCACCGTTGTCTTCCAGGCGATATAAGAAAACATTAATGTCCTGACCGACCAAAGCTGCGTCGTCATTGCTGGCAATGGAGAAAGAAGCCTCGTAAGCTTCAAAGCCTTCATTTACAATAGTATATAAATTACCGATTTGCCAGAAGTCACCTACAATAGTTTGGGGTTGGTTGGCGCCGGCGATCGTACCGTCATCTTTTGCAAACAGGTTTTGAGTGATGACAAATTCTCCGCCAAAACTATTATCGGAAGGGAATGCATCGGTTTCCGTTTGGCTTACCGAATATGTAAATGTGTAATTTCCAACATCAGAAGCGCTGAACGTATCCGCAAACTGCACCGTGTCGTCTTCCATAGGTGCAAGCGTGCCAATTACCTCTGCCGCCGTGAAGTTATCGCCATTATCTCCGTTGATTTCAATCTGCGCAGTTACATCGGTTTGCGGCATGGTTCCAACGTTTTCAACGCGAATAATAAATGATTCTTCATCTACCTGGCTGAGCGGGGTTGCAAAATTGAACGGAATTCTCGGCAGATCTACCGCCAGATCGTTAGCCGGCGTCGGGTTGCCATCGTACAAACCAATGTCATCAATTCTCCAGATGTACTCAAACTGCCCGCGCCATCTGAAACGAATGAACACAGAAGGCTGGTTAGCTGCTTCCGGTAATTCAAGGGTCACAACCTGAACAGGGGAAGACAGATCGTTACGTGGAACATTGGCCAGAATCGTGCGGTAAGTAAAAGTAGTGCCATCGGTACTTACACCTACCTCGGCAATAGAAACACCGCCCGGTGAGAAAAAACCATATTGGTTTTCGCAACGCAGGAAAACGGTATTCTTGCCACTGCAATCAATAGCTTTGGAAGTAACAAAAACATCGTGCGAAAAATCGCCATTGGCATCGGAATTAAAAATAATAAAACCGTTGCTGGCAGTGGTTGAGGCAAAATCAGGTTGTCCCTGAAATACACCTGTGGGGTCATTATCCCATTCCCAATCTGCAGTACCTGCATTCGTACCGCCCTGGGTCCAATTGTTGGTGAATGCAGCCGCATTAGGAAAAGTTTCCTGATAAAAAGGTGCAGGTTGTGCCTTTAGCGAACTAAAAGCGAGAGTGCTTGCCAGAAGCAAGCAGAATTTCGTAAAGGTTTTAATCTTCATGTTGTGGTTTTTGAATAAATAATATTGGTGATTTTGTTTGTTCTATTTAGTCGCTTTCGCACAGGAAAGGTAAGTTCTTTTGCAGAACAATGCCAATAAAAAATGGCATTCGAGAAACTGGCTGACATTTTCATGATAAAAGCAAAAAATGAATAGGGGTAATAATAAGCAGGAAAAATAATAATTGCAATTGCTCCCGATATTAAATATTCTACCGGATCATTTCCCGGAGTTATTTTAGTATTTGGGTCTGATGATATTGTTCATATTCCAGCTGGAGTTGTTCTTTGTTCACTGGCACTACACCGAGTCGCTCGCATACTTGTCCGCCGGCAAGATTAGAAAGAATCGCGATTTCCTGCATATCCAGCGCCAAAGCCAAACCAAGCGCCGCCACACTGATCACCGTATCTCCTGCACCACTTACATCTGCAATCTGGCGAGGGCGGGTACCCTCCACCAAACTCTGGCCGCTATGGTCTATAAAGAGTCCTTTTTCCGAGAGCGTAATCAAAGTGTATTGATTTCCAAGCTTTTGTCGAACATAATCGGCTGCTTTACGCAAGGAGCTTTCTTCTGTAAGCACCGGTTCCGGTACCTGGCTGCGAATTTCTTTAAGGTTTGGTTTGAACATCGTCACCTGATTGTAAGCCCAGAAATTCCTGAACTTTGGATCTACTGCGGTGGGAATATCGCGCTTGATCGCTTCCAGTATGATTGCCCGAATAACGTCCACTGAAAGTACTCCTTTATTATAATCCTGGAATAAAATAACATCAATTTCTTTTTCTTCAAGTATACCACGCACATTTTCAACGAAATCCACCGCCTCTTCCCCGGTTAGGTCATGCGTTATTTCCTCGTCCAATCGCAATAATTGCTGACTCCCGGCCAGCACGCGCGTCTTGACGGTAGTAATTCTTTCCTTACTTTGAATCATTCCTTTCACAGAGAGCCCGGCTTCCGGCAATAAACGCAGCAATGATTCGGCCTCCCGATCTTGTCCCACGACGCTGCACAGAAAGGGTGTGGCGCCCAGCGCTTTGATATTCAAGGCTACATTGGCGGCGCCGCCCAGACGATCTTCCCGCTTTTGTAAATGAACTACCGGAACAGGGGCTTCTGGCGAAATGCGATCCACATGACCGGTTGCATAACGATCAATCATTACATCGCCTATTACCAAAACATTTAGTTTGTTAAATGATTCAAAAATATCGCTTGCGTGCATGGTCGGATTTTGATTACATTTTAAATAAGTGATAAAACAAAATTAAAAAAACAGTATGATTAGGTTCGTTCGTTTCTCTGCAATTTGGTACGAAATCTGTCAAACTCTTATGAATTCGGAGCTTGTAATAACTTTTTATTTTGAATAAAGTCCATGATTTGTGCTGTGGCGCCCCGGTTTTCCTGGACGTACCGCAGAGCAGTTGCCGATGCTTGCTGATAAAAATGCTCCTCCCGGAGTTGCTGGAAAACAGCCTTAAAATCAGCTAGATCCTTGATTGTGAAGGCGCCGTCGCGCTGCGTGAGCTGTATTGCTTCTTCAAATTTCTGGAACTTTGGACCAAAAATGACCGGCAATCCAAACGTGATAGGCTCCAGCGTATTATGAATTCCTGTGCCAAATCCGCCGCCGATGTAAGCCACGCGCCCGTAGCGGTACAGCGCTGCCAGCATACCGATGTTGTCGATCAGCAACACCCGCGTCGATCCTGCATTTTCGGGCGAAGCTTTAGAATAACGGATTGTCGTCTTTTGTAATGGCTTTTCAATGCGAAGTAAATGAATTTCATTGATTTGATGCGGCGCTATAATAACTTTCCAGTTTTCAGGTAAATATGTATTAATAAAAGGCGCCAGGATGGCTTCATCGGGTGGCCAGGTGCTACCACATACCAGTATATTATGCTTTTCTGCAAACGCTTGAATAATCGGAAATTCCGGGGCTTCTTCGGCAATTTTTGCTACACGGTCGATACGGGTATCCCCGGACAGGGTATAATTTTTTAAACCAAGTTTTTGTAATAATTCTTTTGATGATTGATTTTGGACAAAAATATGACGAAACTTGGGTAATAACTTACGAAAAATCCCGCCATAAGGCTTGAAAAATGGCTGGTTTTGATGAAAAATAGCAGAAATAAGCAGGGCAGGGATGTCTTTTTTATGCAAAGTGTTCAAATAATGAATCCAGAATTCATATTTTACAAAAATAGCTAAATCAGGTTGGAATATCTCTATGAATTTCAGCGCATTAGATGGAGAATCAGCCGGTAAATAACAAATAAAATCCGCGTGATGATAATGCTTGCGAATTTCAAATCCCGAAGGCGAGAAAAAAGTCAGGAGAATTTTTACTTCGGGATAATGCTTTTTTAGCGCTTCAATGACAGGTCGGCCTTGTTCAAATTCACCCAACGATGCACAGTGAACCCATACAGTCGGCGCGTACTTTGGGTTGATCAGCTTCCAGGCTTCCTGATAACGCTGCTGCCAATTGTGGCGTCCGGCTACCCAAAGTTTCGCTTTTTCGTTGAATAAAGCGGCAATTTTAATAAATAAAGTGTAAATATTTACACCGATATTATAAAGAAATTGAAACATTCTTTACGTGTAGTAAATGATTTAATAGTAAATTTCATCAGCGCCTTTACCGAAATAAAACGGCAGTATCCAGGCAGCCCGAAGCCCGAAGAGTAAATCCAGCCGTTTTTCTGTGTCCTGGCTGCGGGTATCGAAATTGAAGTTACGGCGATTTTGCGTGAAGCCTTGGGTAAGTTCTACACCGATGTAAAAATTAGCTCGACGGTCGGTGCTAAGATGTTGATAACCAATGAATTCATTAAATGCCAGTCCATTCGTCAAACGATCGTAGCCTTTTTTATAGTCATCCAGCAATTGAGGCACCACCCGGAAAGGATCATCCTGAATGCGGATTTTATGCTGCAATAAGCCCGCGCCCACCGTTACACGAATCCCGGAACGGGGATTTTTGTCTGAAACCGTAAATAATTTCCCAACCATAGCGCCAAGATACAGACCCCGTTCTCGAAGTTGGATATCCGCCAGTGCTTTGTCATTGCCAATAATAAAACCATTGTCATCCTTGAGGTTGGCCAGCACGTCTTCTTCAACGTTTGTACCAAAAAGGTAATAACCTTCCAGTCCAAAAATAAAATTGCGTTCCGCCGTCCAGAATTCCAAGCCACTGCCGAGCGACATATTCGGACCAAAACGAGCGGCAAGATCGCCTCCCGGTAGCTGACCACTCAGGCTGAAATTCAGCAGGATGCCATTGCCCTTATTTAACTCGGAAACCTGAGCCTGCAAACCCCAAACCAGACAGCACAAAAGGAGGATGAAAATGCTTCGCATACCAAATTTTTCTGCAAAAGTAATCAGCTGTTGGGAATAAAGGGTGGTCTTGTGAAAGGTTTTAAGTTATATTTGCGACAAAATCGAATCAAGTGAAAAAAGTACTTATCACCGGCGCAGCCGGTTTTCTCGGTTCTCACCTCTGTGATCGCTTTATTCGCGAGGGATACCATGTCATTGGCATGGATAATTTGCTCACGGGCAATCTGGAAAATATTCAACACCTGTTTCCACTCAAGGAATTTGAATTCCACTTCCACGATGTGACAAAATTTGTACATATTTCCGGTGAACTGGATTACATCTTGCATTTTGCGTCGCCGGCCAGCCCGATTGATTATCTGAAAATGCCGATTCAAACGCTGAAGGTAGGCGCGCTGGGTACGCATAATTTACTGGGGCTTGCTTTGGCAAAGAATGCCAGGATACTTGTAGCTTCTACTTCAGAAGTGTATGGCGATCCGCAAATCCATCCACAATCGGAAGAATACTGGGGCAATGTGAATCCGGTGGGACCACGTGGCGTGTATGATGAAGCCAAGCGTTTTCTGGAAGCTATTACAATGGCATATCATAACTTTCATAAAGTGGAGACCCGGATTGTAAGAATCTTTAATACCTATGGCGAGCGCATGCGCGTGGAAGACGGCCGGGCTTTGCCGGCATTTTTCTCACAAGCGATTCGCGGTGAAGGACTTACGGTTTTCGGCGATGGCTCGCAAACGCGTTCTTTTTGTTATGTGGATGATCTGGTGGAAGGTATTTATCGACTGTTATTAAGTGATTATCATCTTCCGGTAAATATCGGCAATCCGGATGAAATAACCGTGAAACAATTGGCGGAGGAAATACTGGAATTGGTGGGCAATCCCGAGGCGAAAATCGTGTACAAATCATTACCGGTGGATGATCCGAAAGTCCGGCAGCCGGATATTACCAAAGCGAAAGAAATTCTGGGCTGGTCGCCGAAAGTGCCGCGGGCAGAAGGGTTGAAGAAAACGTATGATTATTTCAAATCTACCGTAAAAATATAAATTGGGCATTTTATAAAATAAGCAGCCGGAGAATTGGGTTGATGATGTAAAGAATTGCTTGTTTCTCAGAAAAAATCACCTATGAATTTTGAAAAAAATATATTAATCACTGGTGGAGCGGGTTTTATAGGTTCGCACCTGGTGCAACTGATGGTGGAAAAATATCCGCAGTATCGAGTTGTGAATCTCGACAAGCTGACTTACGCCGGCAATCTTGAGAATCTCCGGGAGGTGGAAAGCGCGCCCAATTATGTATTTGTAAAAGGTGACATCCTGGATCAGGAATTGCTGAAAGAATTATTCGATCTGTACCAGTTTGACGGTATCATTCATCTGGCTGCGGAATCGCACGTGGATCGTTCGATCAGCAACCCCCTGAGTTTCCTGGAAACCAATGTGATCGGCACGATGTGCCTGCTGAATACTGCGCGCGATGCCTGGAAAGATAAGGAAAGCAGGCTGTTTTATCATATTTCCACAGATGAGGTATATGGTTCGCTGGGAGAGACCGGCCATTTCACAGAGGAAACCGCTTATGATCCACGGTCGCCGTATTCAGCTTCCAAGGCAAGCTCAGATCATTTAGTGCGCGCTTACTACCATACATATAATTTACCGGTTATTATATCCAATTGCTCCAATAATTATGGGCCTTATCAATTTCCGGAGAAGTTGATTCCGTTAATGATTAATAATATTAAAAATAACAAGCCGCTTCCGGTGTACGGGGATGGCAAATATACCCGCGACTGGCTCTGGGTGGGCGATCACGCTGCCGCCATTGACCTGATCTTTCATAGGGGTAGAGTGGGAGAGACGTATAATATCGGCGGAAATAATGAGCGCAAAAACATCGAGCTGGTGCACACACTCTGTGATATCATGGACGAATTGCTCGACCGACCTAAAGGTACTTCTAAAGAGTTGATTACTTTTGTAAAAGACCGTCCGGGGCACGATCGCCGTTATGCGATTGACGCCACCAAACTTAAGAATGAGCTTGGCTGGGAGCCTACGGTTCAACCCGAGGAAGGCTTGCGCCGCACGGCTCAATGGTATCTGGAG
>CAZGAU010000128.1:0-15745 GCA_964523725.1 uncultured Saprospiraceae bacterium | reverse complement strand
TATTTTATTTTAATTTAAAATTGTCCCTTTGCTTACTTAAACTGATTATGATAACTGTTCAGTCTGCCATTGATACTGTCCTCCAAAACACCCGCGACTTCGGCATCGAAACCGTTCTGCTGGAGCAAGCCATTGGGCGGATACTCGCAGAAAACCTAAGCGCCGACCGCGGTTTTCCGCCGTTTGACCGGGTGACCATGGACGGAATCGCCATTCTTTACCAGGCTTTCTCACAGGGACAAAGAACGTTTCATATCAAAGGGTTACAGGCAGCCGGCGCTCCGCAGCTGACTTTGCAGAACGCCACGCATTGTCTGGAAGTAATGACCGGGGCAGTGCTGCCACAAGGCGCCGATACGGTGATCCGTTATGAAGATTTAGAGATTGCCGGAGGTGTCGCCAAAATTGGGATCGAGGAAATTAGCCACGGTCAAAATATTCACAGACAAGGCAGCGATCGCCGGCAAGGTGATTTATTGGTGTCATCCAATCGGCTGATTTCTCCGGCAGAGATTGGCGTGGCGGCTACCGTAGGAAAGGCGTATTTGCAGGTAAAAAAATTGCCACGCGTGGTCATTATTTCCACCGGCGATGAAATAGTGGACGTGACCGAAACACCTCTTGCGCACCAAATCCGATCTTCAAATGCTGACACCATCCAGTCTTTGCTGACACGATGGAAGATTGAGACGACGCGGCTACATTTGCCGGATGACCGGGATGCCACGATTGATGGACTGCGGCAGGCCCTAGAAAACTTTGACGTACTCATCCTTAGCGGCGGCGTATCCATGGGAAAATTGGACTATGTTCCGGAGGCATTGTCAACGTTGGGCGTGGAAAAATTGTTCCATAAAGTACAGCAGCGGCCAGGTAAGCCATTTTGGTTTGGAAAAACATCGACAGGAATAACCGTTTTTGCACTGCCGGGCAATCCTGTTTCTTCGTTTATGTGCGCGGTACGGTATGTGGAGCCCTGGCTGCGTAAGAGTTTTGGCTTGATAAGCACGCCTCCATTCGCCGTTTTAAATAAAGATGTTGTATTCAAACCCAACCTGACTTATTTTTTGCAGGTGCAACTGTCAACCGACGAAACCGGGCGAATGCTGGCCACACCTATAGAGGGTGGCGGTTCGGGCGATCTGGCCAACCTGACCGAAGCGGATGGTTTCCTGGAATTGCCAGCCGGAAAAGAATTATACAAAAAAGGTGAAGTATTTCGTTTTTGGAATTACAGATCACGCTGATTAATAATTAGTTATAATAGGTATGTCAAAGAAATTTACGCATTTGGATGCTTCCGGGAATCCCTCGATGGTAGATGTCGGACAAAAACAGGCGACGCGACGCACTGCCAGGGCCCGAAGCATTGTAGTACTGAATGAAAAAATCCTGGAACAGCTTGAAAATGAGGAAATTCACACCAAAAAAGGTCCGGTATTCCAAACCGCGATCATTGCCGGCGTGATGGCTGCCAAGAAAACCGGCGAGCTGATACCGCTCTGCCACCCTATCGGCATGGATAATTGTCAGATTGACATCCATATCAACGAAGCGCGCGAAGTAGTAATAGATTGCACTGCGAGTGTCTTTGCCAAAACCGGCATTGAGATGGAGGCTATGGTGGGCGCGAGTTTGGCGGCACTGACAATTTATGATATGTGTAAAGCTTTTTCGCATGATATTATAATAAAAGAGACAAAATTGATGGAGAAAACAGGAGGAAAACAGGATTTTAGTAGAGGGTAGAAGGACTTTGGTAATTAGTCATCAAGTTTTTTGTTTAAAATCGACTTTTTGAATATGAAACATAAGAAACACGCGGATATAGCAAAACCCGGTTACGGCTTTTTTGGCCGAAATGAATGGTCAATCGTAGGCACGCCTTGTAATAATATTAAAGCACTTTCATTTACTTTGACTAAATATTTATCAAAAAAATATAAAGTCGCTTATGTGGATGCCGACCACGCCGGCGCCGATGCTGAAGAAGCACAGGGTCGCGATCCCAAAAGTGCGATGTCGTATGGTGCTGCATTGGAATACACTGATAAAATCACGCATCATCGTTTTGATACCGAGCAAAAATTGGACTCTTTTCAATATCGGCAGTGGCTTTATGATACAGATGTAATATTGGTAAATGGAAATCATTTTCAGGCAAAACGTCAGATTGTCGTAATTGATCCTAAAAAAGAAGACTCGCTAAAAAAAAGACTCCACCAACTAATTGACATTCAATTAATTATATTAACCGAAGGCATGGAGGACATTTATCCTTTTTTGAAGGAGCAGCTTCCAAATTATGCCAATATTCCTGTCCTACCATTTTATGAAACGGGAAAAATTGCCGAATTTTTAGAACAGGAATTGCAAAAAACCTTGCCCCCGCTCTACGGTCTGGTGCTTGCTGGTGGCGAAAGCAAACGCATGGGTCAGGATAAAGGCGGTCTGGATTATCATGGTAAGCCACAACGTGAGTACGCTGCGGATTTGCTGAGTCAGTTTTGTGAGCAGACCTTCATCTCCACCCGCCCGGGTCAGGCAGTAGAAAGCGCTTATTCCCTGCTGGAGGATAAATTTCTGGATCTGGGACCTTATGGAGCCATCCTTTCTGCCTTCCGCCAATACCCGAATGCCGCCTGGATGGTGGTTGCTTGTGATTTGCCTTTGCTTGATGAAATTGCTTTGCAGCAACTCCTTGACCAGCGCAATCGCTCGAAAATGGCTACCGCCTTCCACAATCCGGAGACGGACTTCCCCGAGCCGCTTATTACCATTTGGGAACCAAGGGCGTATCCGGCACTATTACAATTTTTGGCACAAGGTTACTCTTGTCCGCGAAAAGTGCTGATCAATTCGGATATTCAGCTTGTGGAAGCTCAAAACCCAGATGCTTTGCGCAATGTAAATGCCCCGGAAGAACACAGGGAGATTTTAAACCTTCTGAGAAAATAAACACCTTTCATATTTGTCTTTTTTTGATTACATCAAGTAGAGAATTTGCCGATTTGATACTACATCAGCGGAAAAATGCGTATTTTCACAATCTAAAAATACCATTCATAATCAGCCATTTATAAAACGAACAAAATTCATAGTTTACAGTTTAGAGTTTCTCACTTAGTAAAACTATGTTGTACAGAAATGAAGAGAGGGGTATTGTTTTTTTTGATGCTTTGGTTTTGTTATTCGCTGCTCCGGGCACAAAGCCACTCCATTGGATCACCCAAAATCACTAACTTTACCAAGTCCGATTACCATGGCGGAACTCAAAACTGGGCATTGCTCCAGGATCCGAGAGGCGTGGTTTATTCCGGCAATAATGAAGGTCTGCTGGAATTCGATGGCAGTAATTGGCATACCCATTTTTTACCAAACCGCACGATTGCCAGGTCAATGGCGCTTGATGCAAAAGGAAGGTTTTACCTGGGTGGCCAAGACGAATTTGGCCATCTAACTACTGATGCTTCCGGGCGTATTCAATTCTCATCATTAACCCATTTGATTCCTAAAAACTTTAAGAGTTTCGAGGATGTCTGGGAAATCTTCCCAATGCCAGATGGCATTTTTTTCTGTACCCAGCGTGCGATCTTCAAATTGAACGGTGAGAAAATCCAGGTTATTCAGCCGGAGACCCGGTTCGATTATTTTTTTGAACTAAAAGGGAAATTATACGTACAGGATTCCCGGAAAAGACTTCTGATTTGGTCCGGCGACCAGCTTCAACCCATTCCTCAAAGTAATGATTTTTCCAGGGTTGAAATCGCGGCTATTCTACCTTTCGATGCAGAACAAAGACTCATCGTGTCGGTCGCAAACGGACTTTATCTGATGAATGATAAAGAAATCCGCCCCTGGAATACAGCCACAACACCTTTTTTACGTGAGTTTCGTGCCTATTGCGCCATTCAGCTAGCCGATGGTCGCTACGCCATCGGGTCACCACACAATGGTCTTCTCATTATGAACCGCGAGGGGCAACCCCAATTACATCTCAACACGAGTACCGGTTTGCAAAACAATACCATTCTCTGCATTATGCAGGATCAGGCACAAAACCTCTGGCTCGGGCTGGACAATGGCATTGATTATGTGGAAATCAGCTCCCCGTTTTCGATGATCCGCTCAGAAGAAGGGCTTGAAGGCACCGGATATGCGTCTATCCTTTATCAGAGTAACTTGTACCTCGGAACCAATCAGGGACTTCATTATATCAACTGGACCAAAGATATTGACCCGCTAAATCCGCCGAGGCTAAGATTGGTAAATAATGGCAAAGGGCAGGTTTGGAGCATCAATAATCTGGACGATGAACTGCTCATTGGGCATCACGAAGGCGCATTTTATCTAAGAAATAACCAAGCAATTCCTATCCAGGGAATTAAGGGTGTCTGGAAATTCTTAAAACTGAACCGGCATCCGAATTTTGCTATTGCAGGCACCTACACCGGGCTTTATTTATTTGAAAAACAAACAGCTGGTGCCACACAGCCTGCCTGGAAAATAGTGCGCAAACTGGAAGGTTTTGATGAATCTGCCCGGGTATTTGAGGAAGATACCGAAGGGAATATCTGGGTGTCACATGCTTACAAAGGCCTTTATAAAATTAAGTTGAAAGACACCCCCTGGGCAATTGAAGCGGTTTCTTTTTATAACACAGATCACGGGCTTCCGACCGATTTGTTTATCAATGTTTGTAAAATCCGGGGCGAGCTGGTTTTTACCACGCCAATGGGCACTTACAGCTACGATCAAGCGTCCAATCAATTCCATAAACATCAGGAATTGGAAGAGGTGTTTGGTGAATACCGGAGCATTCAGCGCTTGCTAGAGGACGAAAATGGGGACATCTGGTTTTCTGCTGATGATAAATTTGGTGTTTTAAAAATCCGGGAAAAAGGCATTGTAAATAAACTGGACAAGCTCTATTTCAATCATATTCAGGAGGATCTGGTCGATGGATTTGAGCACGTGTATGCGCTGGATGCCAACGACGTTTTTATAGCTACGGAGAAAGGTTTTATTCATTACCAACCATCTCAAGCGCCTGAAAATCAATCGGTTTTAAAAGTCCTAATCCGCAAGGTGGAAGTGATTGGCAATCAGGATACCGTCGTTTGGGGTGGCGGACTGGCAAACCAGGATACGGTTGCTTTGCAACAAAAACGCCCAGCTTTCCCAAATAAAATGAATGCTTTCCGGTTTGGATTTTCCATCCCTCATTTTCAGGATGCGAGCTATGTGCAATACCGTTATCAGTTGGAAGGTTTCGATGAAAACTGGTCGGATTGGACCGAACAAACTGAAAAAGAATATACCAATCTTCCGCACAACACTTACACCTTTCGGGTAGAAGCACGTAACTCGGACTTACAAATAAGCGAGACTGCCACTTATACCTTTACAATCAGTCCGCCCTGGTATTTGACAGCCTGGGCTAAAGGCGCTTATTTCATCACAGGAATCCTGTTGTTACTCACTTTGTTACAAAGTATTTCAAAAAGAATAGAAAAACAAAAAGAAATTTTGCGTCAGGAGCAGGAAAAAACCCTGGAAAGAAAAGAAGCTGAATATCGTCAGCAAAAAGAAAAATCAGAAGCAGAAATCATTCGCCTGCGCAATGAAAAGCTGAAAGCCGATATCAACCACAAAAACCAGGAACTCGCTTCCGCTACTATGCACCTGGTGCAAAAGGGGGAAATTTTGCACAAACTAAAAAACGACCTGAAAAAACTGGCAGACAATGCTCCGGGAGAAAACCAAAAGAAAATCAGGCACTTAATTAAAAACATCGACGAAAACATTGAGCTGGATGAAAACTGGGAACAATTTGAAGTGCACTTCGATCAGGTACACGAAAACTTCCTGAAGCAACTCCGCGAACAATATCCGGCGCTTACACCCAAAGATCAAAAACTCTGCGCATACCTTCGTATGAATCTCAGCACCAAGGAAATTGCACCTCTAATGAATATCTCGGTGCGCGGCGTAGAAATCAGTCGATATCGTCTTCGTAAAAAACTGGACATCGATACCGATACCAATTTGGTTGATTTTCTGATGAAAATTTGAACCATCCTACCTTTCAAAACTATTCTTTTCCACAACAAAAACCAAAATGATGTAGTTGTGATGTACCGCTTTACCAAAAGATGTATGGGTGATGTAGCAGTATAATTGCGTTTTGTCTGTTTTTGGATTTACTTTGTTCACTTCAAGTGCTACAAATTATTTATCCGCTAGCACAGGGCTTTATTGCCATAAACAATTCAAAAAACAAGATCCAAGTCGATTTTGACTGGCTTCAGAGGTTATGCCTTCTGAGTAAGGAGTCCTTTTACCCAAATTGAAAACTACACTCAATAAAATACAGGAAAATTTAGCTAAACCATAAATTAGATAACTGTTATGAAACGAAAGCTTTTCCTATTAGCTTGTTGTTGGCTGTTTATCGGCTGGCAGTTGAGCGCTCAACGAACCATTTCCGGCACCGTTACCTCCGCCGAGGATGGACTCGCCGTAATCGGCGCTACCGTACAAATCAAAGGCACATCTACCGGAACTGTAACCGATTTGGATGGCACATACGAAATTTCCGTTCCAAACAACGCCACCGTATTGATTTTTTCCTATACAGGTATGGAGCAACAAGAAGTGGCAGTGGGCAACCGCTCGGTCATAGATGTCATTTTCACGGTCAATGCCCAATTGCTTGATGAAGTCGTCGTAGTCGGTTACGGCGTACAGAAAAAGAGCGTAGTTACTGGCGCCATTTCTTCCGTTAGTGCCGAAGAAATCAAAAAATCTTCCATTCTACGAGTAGAACAGGCATTGCAGGGACGTACGGCAGGTGTGCAGGTAACCAGCGCTTCCGGGCAGCCGGGCGATGGACTGACCGTGCGCATACGAGGCGCAGGAACCACCGGCAGTGCCGATCCGCTGTACGTGGTGGATGGTTTGCCTGTGGGCGGTATTGATTATCTCAACCCTGGCGATATTGAATCCATTGAAGTATTGAAAGACGCGGCTTCTGCTGCAATTTACGGTGCCCGTGCTGCTAATGGCGTAGTGCTCATCACCACCAAATCTGGCACAAAGGGCAAGATGCAATTGAGTTATGATGGCTATACAGGTATTCAAAACCCCTGGCGCCAGCTTTCTATGCTCAATGCCCGTGAGTACGCTATCATTCAAAACGAGGCGGCTGCAGCTTCAGGCTTGTCGCTGCGTTTCCAGGATCCCGAAGCATTGGGCGAAGGCACCAACTGGCAAGATCAGTTGTTTGAAGAAAATGCACCGATCATGAACCATCAGGTGTCAGTGACCGGTGGAACGGATAAATCTAACTATGCGGCAACCATGTCGTATTTCACACAAGAAGGTATTGTTGGCGGCGACAAGTCACAATTCGACCGTTATACCGCTCGTATTAATTCTGAGCACAAAGTCAGCGACCGATTTACTTTTGGTGAAAACATTTCCTTTACGCACATCGATAGAAGATCGGTGGATGCCAACAACGAATTTGGCGGCCCACTCATGAGTACCCTGAATATCGATCCGATCACACCTGTATTTGAAACTGATCCGGCCAGATTGGCAACTTACAACGCCAACGCCGTGACCGACGGCAACGGCAATGTGTATGGCATCTCCCGCTATGCCACGCAGGAGGTGGTTAACCCGCTGGCACGTCTTCAGGTGACCAATAACAAATACAAGCTGGACAAGATCGTAGGAAATATGTACGGTCAGTACGAACTGATCGACGGATTGAAATTCAGAACCAGCTTTGGTATCGATTTGGCGTATGGCACCGGCGATAATTTCGCGCCGATTTACTATCTGAATGCTGCACAAATCAACAGCGAATCGAGAGTAAACAAGTCTATTGACCGCTGGTTTGGCTGGATTTGGGAAAATACTGTATCCTACGATAAAAACTTTGGTTCGCACAATCTTGGTTTGCTGGCCGGTACAACCGCTCAGGAAAACAACTACGAAAACCTGGCCGGCGGCAAGTCTGGCGTGGTGTTCGACGATTTTGGCAATGCGTTTCTGAATACCGCTGTCAATGAAGAATCTGCTACGGCAGGCGGTGGCGCCGCTTCTTCGGCAATATTGTCTTATTTTGGTCGTGTGACCTATGAATTCCAGAATAAATACCTCTTCACCGGTATTGTTCGGGTAGATGGCTCATCCCGTTTTGGCGCCAACAATCGCTTTGGTGTATTCCCCTCATTCTCTGCGGGTTGGGTTGTTTCAGAAGAATCTTTCCTGAAAGGCAACAATCTGATCGACTTTTTGAAAATCCGTGCTTCCTGGGGTCAGAATGGTAACCAGGAAATCGGTGACTACCGCTGGGCTTCTACAATTGCAACCGGCGCCGGCTACAGCTTCGGCAATGGTAATGTTTTCACCAGTGGCTCGGTGCCTTCTACTGTGCCCAACCCTGATCTGGAATGGGAAACTTCCGAACAAACCAACGTCGGGGTGGATGTGCGTTTCCTGGAAGGACGTGTCTCCGTGACGACCGATTACTACATTAAAAAAACTTTGGGTTTATTGGTAGATGCTCCAATTCCGGGCATCGTGGGCAACCGCGCACCGACTGTAAACGGTGGTAACGTGGAAAACCGCGGCTGGGAATTCGCCATTAATTACCGCGATGAAGTGCTGAATGGTCTGGATTTCAACGTAGGCGTGAACTTCTCTTACAACGAAAATGAGGTAACTGCCATCAACAACGCTGAAGGCGTACTCGTAGGTGCAGGGTTTTCCACTTATGGAACCGTTTCCAGAGCAGCGGTAGGCTTCCCCATCGCTTATTTCTGGGGCTTGAAAACCGACGGTTTGTTCCAGAACGCTGGTGACGTTGAAAATTATGTCAATGCTGATGGTGGTTTGATCCAGCCAAATGCAAGACCTGGCGATATCAAGTTCGTGGATTTAAACAACGACGGCGTGATCAACGATGCTGACCGCACGATAATTGGTAATCCGACGCCCGACTGGACGTACGGTGCCAACCTTTCTGCAAGCTACAGAGGTTTCGACCTGGGGCTGTTTTTGCAAGGTACGGTGGGCAATGATATTTTCAATGGTACGCGTCGCCACGACCTGACTACTGCCAATATGCCTGCCCGCTTCCTCAATCGCTGGACCGGAGAGGGTACTTCCAATGACATTCCGCGTTCTACCGCAACCGACCCGAACGGCAACTTCTCGAAAATCTCTGATTTCTACATTGAAGATGGTTCTTTCCTGCGCGTGAAAGACATGCAGGTAGGCTTTACGCTGCCGCAAAGCGCACTGAGTTATCTGAAAATTCAGCATATCCGCTTGTACGTAGCCGCTCAAAACCTGCTCACTTTCACCAATTACAACGGATTTGATCCAGAAATCGGCGCAAGATCGGCGCTGGATATCGGTATCGACCGCGGCATTTATCCGCAGGCCAGAGCTTACCGGGTTGGCTTGAATGTGACGTTTTAACTAATTCAAAAAAGAAGAACAATGCTTACCAAAGTTTTAAATAAATATACGTTGCTGATCTTATCTCTACTGATTGCAACTTCCTGCTCCGAGGATTTCCTCGACAAGCAACCGCTCGACCAGCGGGTAGAATCCAATTTCTACCAAACTGAAGGCGATGCCAGAGAAGCACTGATCGCGGTGTACGATGTATTGGGTTGGAGTACCGTCGTAGGTTTTCACCCTTTGCAAATGTTTGCCGATATTGCTTCTGACGATAGCTACGCCGGTGGCGCGAGCCGCAACGACGCTCCGAATATCATTGAAGTAGATCAGCACAACATCCGCACGACCAACGGCGAGGTGCTGGGCATGTGGCGTAAGTATTACATTGGCATCTACCGCGCGAATTTGTTCCTGGAAAAAATTGAAGGCATCAAGGCAAGTGATGAGTTTAAAAACCGCACCATTGCTGAGGTGAAATTCATTCGGGCTTATTTTTATTTCGATTTGCTGCGCACCTTTGAAAATGTGCCTTTGCTGACCAAAACGCTCAAGAGCCAGTCGGAATACGCGCAGCCGCAGGCTACACCGGAAGCCATTTATAACCAGATTGCCAAGGATTTGGTAGAAGCCATTCCGAACCTGCCGGCAGCAATTCCCGCTTCTGAGAATGGTCGCGTGAGCAAATGGGCAGCGAAAGCTTTGCTTGCAAGGGTTTATTTGTATGTAAACGGTGTCTATGGCACGAATCCAAATGCCGGTGGTAAAACCATCGACAAGGCAGCAGCTCTGGCAGAACTGGAAGACCTGATCACCAACAGTGGTCACGATCTTTTGGGCGATTTTGCTGCGAATTTCAGCAAAGCCGGCGAATTCAGCGAAGAATCGGTATTTGAAATTTCCTATTCGGATGCCCGTCCCTGGTGGGATTGGGGCTACATTCAAGGCGGAGAAGGTAACATCGCTATCCAGATGCAAGGCCCGCGCGTAGATGATCCTGGTCAGGAACAATACGAACGAGGCTGGAGTTTTGCAACCGTTACGCAAAGCTTGTACGATGCTTTTGAAGCAAACGACCCACGCCGCGGAGCAACCATTCTCAGTGAAGACGAACTAAAAGGAGGTTTGACCATCGGATACCAGCATACCGGCTATTTTAGCAAAAAATACACGACCACCAAGGAATACAGACCCGCCGATGGACAACTGGAACTGAACTGGGGCAATAACTACCGCGTCATCCGCTACTCCGATGTACTGCTCATGGCCGCAGAACTGGGCAGTCCGAATGCACAGTCTTATCTCGACAAAGTGAGAGCCCGCGTGGGCTTGGGTTCTGTACCTGCTACCTTAGAAAATATCCTGAAAGAACGCCGCGTAGAATTGGCCTTGGAAGGTATTCGCTACTTCGATCTGCTGCGCCAGGGTACGGCGACTGCCGATGCTGCAATCACCATTTCCGGTAAGATTGGACCGAAATACCAGGGCGATGCGCAGGAATTTGATGTGAAGTTCAAGCCTGCCAGAAAAGGGTTTTTCCCGATTCCGCAAACAGAAATTGACATTTCCAACGGATTATACAAGCAAAATGCCGGGTATTAATGCAAATTTTTCAGCTAAAATCTAAAACTGAACAGAAATGAAAATCTATCATAAAATATTATTTTCCTTCCTGGCTTTGGCTGCGCTGTCTTTGCTGCCAGCCTGCCAGCCGGAAGAAGATATCAAGCCGGACATTGGGCCAGCGCCTCTTTCCGAGGATGTGACTTTTACTTTTGAATACGATGCAGATAATCCAAACATCGTCTATTTTACCAATACCACCGAGGGTGGCTTTATTGCACAATGGGATTTCGGCAATGGTTCCAGTGCAGAAGGTCAGATCGTGAGCGGCGCTTATCCTTTGAAGGGTGAATATACTGTTACTTTGACTGTCTTTACAAAATCTGGTCGCGCGTCCAATTTCCAAAAGGTCACTATTGCACAGACCAATCCATCCATGCTCAATACGCCGGAATTCAGACTCTTGACCGGTGGACCGGATCAACTGGAAGGTAAAACCTGGGTAATCGACTCGACCCGGGCAGGGCACATGGGCGTTGGTCCGTCCGCATCTTTCACCCCCGAATGGTGGCAGGCGCCCCCGCTGGATAAGGCAGGACAAGGCATTTACGACGATGAATACACTTTCAAACTGATTGATTTCGAATTCATTATCAAAAACAACGGTACAACCTTTGCCAACGGTGCTTCTGCTGCTGACATCGGTGGTACCCCCGGCGCTGGCGACCAACGGGTAAACCATACCCCACCGTCGGGTACAACCTGGAATTACGCGGAGAGCAACGGCAAGAAATTTATCACCATTTCCAAGGGCGGTACGATTGGTTTCTACACCGGCGTTTCGACTTATGAAATTTTGAAACTGGAAGAAAACGAGTTGTTTATTCGATTCCTGGATAGCAAAAATCCGGATCTTGCCTGGTACCACCGCCTGATCCCGAAAGGTTTTGCGCCACCTCCCCCGCCGCCAACCGGTGCTACCCTGCCGATCAATTTCGACAGCAGCGAGCCTTCGTTTGATGCTTTTGGAGGTAATAGCTTCGCAGTCGTTGCCAACCCTGATCCAAGCGGCATCAACACCAGTGCAAAAGTAGGCGAAACCGTGCATGGCAACGAACCCTGGGGCGGCATCGCAGTGAGTCTAAAGGACAAGCTCGACTTTTCTACCCAAAAATATTTTAAAATGAAGGTGTGGGCGCCGAAAACCGGCATCGCCAAATTTAAGGTAGAATCACAAGCTGACCCAAATAATGCAATGGAAGTGGATGTGCAGATGACCCAAACCAACCAATGGCAGGAACTGACCTTCGACTTCAGCAATGCGCCTTCGGGCCAGTTCGACCGGATCGCTTTGTTCTTCGACTTCGGCGGACCACAGGGCAATACCTTCTACTTTGATGATGTGCGCCAGTCTTCTGATGCGCCGCCGCTTTCCATGAGCGTGCTGACCGGTGGATCTTCCAAGACGTGGAAACTCAAGCCGGTGGCGGGCGCATTCAAGGTAGGCCCAAGCAAGGGCAGCGGTGAATGGTTTGCCGTACCCGAAGCAGATATCGCAGGCATTCGCGCGTGCTGGTTTGACGACGAATACATCTTCCATGCTGATGGAACCTACGAATACGATGCCAATGGGCAGGTCTTTGCAGAAGGTTATATGGGCGTATCCTCGGATGGTTGTGTAAATGAAGGTGATCTGCCGGCGAATGCAGCTGCCTGGGCTTCCGGCTCGCATAGCTTTACATTTACAAATAGTGATCCGTCGTACATTACCGTCACCGGAACGGGTGCATTTATTGTTTTACCAAAAGCATTCAACGGTGGAGAATATAGCGCCGGCCCACCTACGGCCAATGGTTCTGTGAAATACGAAGTACTGAGTTATGAGAAAAGCGGCAATACCGAAACGCTCGTACTGGCCATTGATATCAGCGGTGGCGAAGTCGGTGGCGCCTGGTGGACTTTTACTTTGGAATCGAAATAAGACGAAAGCTTTAAGTTTCATAAATTTTGATGGCTTGCTCGACCGCGAGGTTTGGGCAAGCCCATTTTTCCGTATCAACCGAATTCTTTTTCTTCCTATCTCAAGTTTCAAAAATTTTTTCTCGTGAAAAATCTAATACAACATGCATTCGTATGCCTCCTTCTATTGAGTTTTGCGCGTACCATTTCAGCCCAATGCTTGGAATTGGTTTGGTCGGATGAATTCAACATCAACGGAGCTCCCGATCCCGCCAACTGGAGCTATGATCTTGGCACTGGTCAAGGCGGCTGGGGAAATCAGGAAATCCAATCTTATACCAATAATCCCCAAAACGTTCGAGTTGAAAATGGGCGCCTCATCCTCGAAGCGAGCAAGGGCAGTGGCGGCGGCTGGACTTCGGGCAGAATTAAAACCCAGGGCAAAAAAAATTTCAAATACGGCAAAATACAGTTCCGGGCGAAGCTCCCGACGGGCTCAGGCACCTGGCCCGCGCTGTGGATGCTGGGCAGCAATTTTACCTCTGTAGGCTGGCCTGCTTGTGGTGAAATCGATGTGATGGAGCATGCAGGCAAGAATCCCGGCAGGGTTCACGGTTCTTTGCACAGCCCTTCTAGCTTTGGCGGAACGGTCAACACGGCAACCACAAATGTCAATGATTTCGCAACCGAATTCCACGATTATGAAGTCAGCTGGGATGCCAACCGGATCACCTTCATGGTAGATGGAAATGCTTTTTATACTTACAATCCCGCTATTAAAAACGCTGACACCTGGCCATTCAACAATGAGTTTTTTATCATCATAAACCTGGCCATGGGCGGCATTTTTGGCAGCGATGATCAATTCGAAACCGGTGGTTTACAAAATGGCGTTGATCCGAACCTGACCTCTGCACGAATGGAAGTGGACTATGTACGGGTTTATCAGCAAACAAATGCGATCAGCATCGCCGGTGAAACGACCGTTCAGTCCAATGTGCAGGGTTTAAAATATACTGTGCCCAACCTGGTAGGTGGTACGTTCAACTGGACGGTGCCCGCAGGTGCTACGATCACCTCCGGACAAGGCGCCAACACCATTACCGTCAATTGGGGGAATTCTACAGGCAATGTCGCAGTGGAAGTAGTAGGTCAGTGTGGAACTTATTCTGCTGCAATCGCGGTGGCGACAGTGACGACACCTCAGGGTCCCTCTTACATCCTGGATGATTTTGCCGATAATAATTTTGACCGCTGGACGCCGGAACCAGGCGATGGCAATAGTTTTACGCTGATGGAAAGCAACGACGAATTACAAGTAGAATACAACATCACCGCACCTGCCCGGAATCCTCGGCTGACACTAATGCTCAATCAACCGGTCGATCTTTCGGTGTATAGCAAAATGCGGGTGCGTGCCAAAACCAATAATCCGAGCAAGACCGTGGCGATGCGCATCGACCTGTTTGATGAAAACGGCACGGCTACGAATGCTTCTCCCGTATTCCGGCTGGAGCCGCTGGTGGACAATGGCGAGTACTTTGTGTACGAATACGATTTTACCAACGATTGGCAGTCTAGCTCACCGGTGGCGGGGGCATTTACAGATTCTACTAAAATCAAGGGCTTGCATTTGTACATCAATTACAGCATCTTCGGCGCGCCGGGCAGTGACGTAGTGTGGTTTGATTTTATAGAAATGGTCAACCCCGATGCCACGACCAGTACTATCGATTTGCTTCCGCAAAACAGCGTGTCGGTTTTTCCAAATCCTGCGCAGGATCTTTGCACTATTCAAACAGCAATCGAAATTGGGCAGCCTTTACAAATACAATTATTTGACAGTCAGGGGAAAAGACTGCAAATCCAAAACTGGACGCCGGGCAGTACCAGCTATTCACTAAACCTGCGTGGCTATGCCGCTGGAGTATATTTTATTCAAATTCACACCGATCAGGGATCGGTCACCCAAAAGTTGATTTTGGAGAACTAATCCTGAAATCCATTCGAATCTAATTCGCTTATCAAACAAAAACCTGGATATGAATTACTTGAATCTGCTCTATATCTTACCGTTCGTGTGGGCAAGTATTTTTTCAGCGCCATCGGGCAAGCCAGGCAAGCTCGTCTGGTCGGAAGAATTCAATTACACCGGGCTACCTGATTCCAATAAGTGGACGTATGATGTCGGTAACGGCTGCCCGAATCTCTGCGGTTGGGGCAATCAGGAAATGCAGCATTATACCAAGGAAAATCCCACCAATGCCCGCGTAGAAGATGGGAAATTGATTATTGAAGCGCACAAAGACTCCGAAGGCCGCTGGACGTCGGCTCGTCTCAAATCCCACGGAAAGAAGCATTTTCAGTACGGCACTATTCAGTTTCGGGCAAAGCTTCCAACCGGCTCGGGAACCTGGCCGGCACTTTGGTTGCTAGGCGCAAATATCTCTGAAATCGGCTGGCCTCGCTGCGGCGAAATCGATATCATGGAGCATGTCGGAAAAACTCCTGGGACGATATTGTCGGCAATACATACGCCTTCCAGTCATGGAGATACCCAGAATAAAGCCACGACGGTGACCACCAATGTGGATTCAGAATGGCATGTGTATGAAATGCGCTGGACGAAGAAAAAGCTGGCTTTTTACGTGGATGGAAAAAAGTATTATACCTACCAGCCAAAAGTAAGAAACGCCGAGACTTGGCCCTTTGATAATGAATTTTTTATCATCATGAATATCGC
>CAZGAU010000127.1:0-15855 GCA_964523725.1 uncultured Saprospiraceae bacterium | reverse complement strand
GATTCACCTCAATCGTGATCGAGGCTTCGCCCACGCAGCCATTGGCATCGGTTACTGTGACGTTATATGTTGTTGTTTGACCAGGTGTAACTGTTTGGTTTTCTATGTTTGGCAAACTATTATCCCATTCAATTGTATAAGGCGCGGTTCCACCTTGAACCGAAACGGATAGATTTGCTGATTGTCCTTCACAGAGCGTTGTGTCATTCGCGACAAGCGTCACCATCGGTACAGGATTGATCGTAAGCGTCACCGCCGTACGGGTATTACTTGTGCAAGTATCCTGGCGGGCTTCGGCATAGTAGGTGCCCGGTGCAGTAGGTGTAAAGCTGGTCGAACCGCTCAGGAGCAAATTTCCACCAAAGGGCGCATCGTACCAATCCGCGGTTTGGCCTGTTTCAACAGTCACCATGAGTGGCAGAATAGGCTCGCCCTGGCAAATAGTCTGGTCACCACCACTGATGGGAGGGTTGATGGTTGGGCAGTCATCACAGATTTCCCGAACCGTCACTGAGCGTTCACAGCCAGAAGCGAAGAAAGTAACCGAAATGGTCACTTCCTGACCACTTGGAATTCCGGTAATCGTAAATGATCCGGCGCCGTTATTTACAATCGTTCCAGCAGTTGCCCGAACGCTATCTGTCGTTGTGGTGAAATTAACTTCATAAGTAAGCTGATCTTCAGCACAATCAATACTGACAATATTTAATGGTGGAATGGGATCCACATTCACAATCACACTGTCTGTTGCAGTGCAGTTATTCACGTCGGTCACTACGACCCGATATTCGGTGGTCATATTTGGAGTGACCGTCTGCATTTGACCTTCACCAAGCCCCTGATCCCAGACAAATGAAATTGGTGATGTACCACCATTTATAATCGCATTCAGCTTGGCCGTATCGCCCTGGCAAATCGCAATTTTGTCCGTAGTGGCAATCACAGCAGGGACGACATTCACAGTTACGCTCACCGTATCCGAATCTGTGCAACCGTTGGCATCTGTCACCGTTACAATATAATCATCTGAAAATAAAGGGACTATCTCCTGGGTTTGAACCGCAGGCAAATTTTTATTCCAACTAAAGGTATAAGGCGGCGTTCCGCCACTGGCATTAGCCGTGAGGGTCAAGGTATCGAGCAAGCAAATGGACTGGTCGTTGCCTAAATCCACTGTTGGCAGCGGATTGACAATTACGACCACATTTTTCACGGCTTCGCAAGCTTCAGACACAGGTGCAACCCGTACAGTGAAAGTAGCAGTTTGTGTGGCTCTATATATTGGATTTACCACCGTAGAATCACTGAGTAAGGCGCCCGGCGACCAGCGATACAAGAAAGTAGAGTTGGGATTTCCATCAGGATTAAGTTCCACCATATCACCAACACAAGCCATGATGGTATCCGGAATCACTTCGATTGGAATCGGATTGGAGCCTGTAGAAAATGGTTTTGTTAAGGTTTTGCTGCAATTTCCTTCGGAAGTAATTACCAGGCTTACGTTTCCGCTCACGCCAATAGGCAGCACAATAGAAGTGTCTTTCGCACTAAAGATCAGTGTGACAAGATCCCCGTAGGTCACTGTCCACTCCCGGCTTATAATATTAGAACTTGCATCACTTGATAAATCACTTAATTGCAAGATGGAGGTCGTTGCACAATCAAACACTTCGAGCCCGAAATCAATATCAATGGTATTTTCGCGAACTACAATTTCTTTTGAAATGCTATCCTTACAAAGGCTATCCGGCTCAGCGATCAGGGTCACCGTATAAGTACCCGGTGTAGCGAAATTGAACGTCGGAGACACTTCGGTAGAAGTTTGCGTCCCATTTGGTGAAGAGAAATTCCAAATATAATCGTTGGCTCCATTGCTCAAATTTGTAAAACTGCGAGTCAGGCTACAGGTATCATCCACCTCAAAATCAGCTGTAATCACTTTTCCGCAAATGCCCACCGTGTATTGAAAATCGCGGCGTGTTCTGGAAAGCAACCTACCGGTTACTGCATCTATTTCATCCACGCAAATACCTACCACAAAGGTTCCCTGAATCATAGGAACGGCGGTAAGCAAACCCGTCACTGGATCAATTCTCAAAGGCATAGTGGAGGCGCCAAAAACCTGCTCCAGTCCGTATCCTTCTGCCCATTCAATTTCGTCGAAAGGTGGACCGTTGTTGGTATCACCAAACGTCGGAATCGGCTTAGGATTGGAAATAGAACCGGCAGAAAGTGGCGTACAAAGGCTGTACCTCAGCACGCTATTGTTGTCCCGGTCAACTGCACTGTGATCGAAGGAAAAAGTATCGGCCGCACAAATATAAACCGGCGGTATGTTCCTGAAAATCGGGCTGCTGTTGCATTTTTGGATCCCATCTAAGGTAAGATATACATCGTAAACCGCACCGGCTTCTTCCGGCCGCTGGATATTTTTGATAATTTTATTTCGGCAACAACGCACATAGGTAATCCGGTAAGCTCCACCATCCGGGTTGGGTGCTAGCGTCACAACTTTTTTATAGGTTGTAGTATCGATACAGACCGCAGTGACATTAACCAGGCAAGGGTCATCCAAACCATCGTCAATTTGGGCAGCTCTGGTAAAATCTATATCGAGTCGTTCGATCAGATCACCCTCCAGGTCATAAATACCGATGTAAGCCGGCTGATCAAAAGGCTCACGCCCATTGACACAATCCCGGTAAATCCGGAGTGTAATTTCATACTGGTTGTTACCAAGGCATTGATAACTAATTTCACCCCCGACGATGTGGGTCGCTTTTGCTGCCACCGGCAAGCCGATAACAACCAGAAGCGTCAGGAAAAACTGGAGTAGAGTGCGCATTTTCACTGGGATATATATTTGAGAGTATAATGAGTTCATAGGATTCAGGTCAATTGATGATAATGTCTTTGACAACTACCTTACGTTCCAGACAGGCGGCAATGTTGTAAACAGCGTCCACCCGGCTGCCCGCAAGTAACCTGCGTACGCGCGGATCTACCTTGTCAAAGCCAAAAGGTTGTTTATTAATTTTCAGCTTGCCGTTCCCTCCGTTGTAATAATCCGCCATGGTATTTCCGGGATCACCATATGCCAGCAGGTATTTTTCTACCGAATCTATCCGGCGTCTACTCAAATCCAGGTTGTAACCTCTGGCACCCGAAGGACTACAAAAGCCCTGAATGGTGATCTCTACTGATTTGTTATTGGAAAGTTCCTGATAAATTTTCTGTGCCAGACGTTCAAGATTCAGCACCGCTTCCACGTACATCTCCCGCTCGAAGAAATTCTCGTAACGCGCCAGTTCCAAGCTATCCTGTGGAGAAAGCCTGCTCAGATCACTGCCAAACAACCGCGTGATAAATTCTTTTTTCCGGCCATAATACGCCTGAATCGTTTCGTTGTATTTCTTGGTGGAAGTTACTCTCCTGGTGCCTGGATCCGGACGGTCGTGGTCGAAATATAGGGCAACTTCACCGAGTGAGAAACTCAGCGGGATCGTATCTATAAAACGTCCTTCGGAAACCATTTGGGCATCGGGGCTGAATTCCCAGTCTTCAAAAGTGGAGCTATACCCCGGACTAGTCACGATAAAGCGGTAACGCTTATCCATGTCAAACTCATTGGTTTCATACAGGAAGGTTTCGCCATTATCGTTGATCCGCCGGCCCAGGTCGATATTGGAAGCCGCCAGTTCCTGACGCTGTACCGTAGTATTTGGAATGACCTGGCGATTGGTACTGTCCACAACGACAATTTCCAATTCTTGGCGGAAATAAACATCTCTTTTTACTTCTGTAACCGAAGGCTCTATTTGAGTCAGATCAACGATCTCCGTCTCCGGGAAGAAATAAGGCCGGGATGCTTCAATTCTATATTCTTTATTCCGCATCACCTGGAAGACGAAGTTATTACCTTGCTGATTCTCCGTACTTGCGATGAGTTCATCGCCACTTTCAGGCGTGATTTCATACAATGCCACCGTAGCACCGGCCAGCGCCTGCTTATTGAACATTTTGAAGGTATTCACCTGCAATTCGATAGGCGGCCCCAGGCAAAGCGGTCTTTCAATAACCCACTCGTCCCGGAATTTTATTTCATTTACAGCCAGCGTATCCTCCACGGTACGGAAGCCTTCATACATAGCCCGCAGGCGATACGTTTTGCCCGGCATCAGCGAAAAAGTGAAATCATTGCCCTTGGTATTGGTTTGCGGCTTTCCGATCATTTTATCACCATTGGCTGCGATTTCATACAACTCAACCGTAGCACCAATCAACGGCGACTGATCCAACTGATTGCAGGTAGTTGCCAGCAGCTTGATCTCCATATCAAATTTGAAAATATCCAGACAGCAGGCCTCCTTGTCTTTATCAATTTTGGCAGCACCCAGGCGGTTGGAAGAAATATAACCCATGGTGCCATCTTCCTTCAAGCTCAGGTACAGATCATCATAACTAGAATTGACAGGATAAGGGATGGGTTGCGGCTCGGAATAATTGCCACCGGGAATCGGGTTGGATTCATAAATATCATAGCCCCCCATGCTTTGCACCCGATTGTCAGAACTCAGATACAGGGTCTGTGTCAGGTTTAAAAAGAAAGGCGTCACATCATTCCCGATCGTGTTGACCCCGGAAACCGGAGTTGCATTTACTACATCACCATCTTTATTGATATTGCCCACCCAAATATCCATGCCGCCTTTCCCGCCGGTGCGATCCGACGCAAAAAACAACACTTCCTGCCCTGTGCTTTGAATAAAGCCCACACTTGGCTGGGTATTGGTTGCACTGGCAATATTCACAGTCAGCTTTATCGGGTCGCCCCAGGTATTGTTTACCCTCCGTGGCCGCATGTACAAATCGCAGCGAACATCGGTCAGGGTAATATATTCACAAATGGTATAATACATTCTCGAACCGTCCCGGTTAAAAGCCGTATGCGCCACGTGATCACCTTCCACGTTGATCGAATCGGGTAAGGGTTGCCCCGGCGAGCCGTTGACGGAAGTCAAGATTTTATTGAATTCCCGTTTTCGTTTCAGGATATTTTTATCCTTGTTATAAGTAAACCGGAAGGAAGTGTAATATAAGGTATCGTTCCACACCCGGGCGCCATAATCCGAATAAATAGAGTTGATGCCTTTGCTCATGGTATCCATCGTCAAAGACACGCCTTTACTCAATTCATTCAGCGCGAACTGACAGGCATTCAGCTCTTTACGGGCTTCGGCAAGATATTCACTCGCTTCCCGGGTATCGGGTTTGGCAATATTGTTAATAAAATAATTATAATGTATAATAGCAGTATCATAAACGCCCAGCTGCTGCTCCATTTTAGCTAGCCAGAAACTGCTGAGCGAGTAAGGATAAGTTTGATCCTGTCCTTTATCCAGGATATGCCTGTAAGCTCTTTTGGCATACAAAAAAGCATCAAACTGGCGGGCAGACTCTGCGTATTTCCATAATATTTGCAGACTGTCGGCGCTGTTGGGCTTGTATTTAAGCGCTGCATCATAATAACGGAATGCATTATAATAATCATTTGTATCATAAGCGGCATCCGCCACCTTCAACCAGTCGCGTATGGAAGGTTGGGCATAACTCACCTGTAATGCTACCAACAGCAGTACCGGGATAGAAAATAATGATTTACTCATAGCAATATTGTAATAGTCTGGTCTTTAAATATGTGATATAAGGGGGTAGTAGAAAACCAGTCAAATTATTAATTCATGAATTACAAACCATCGATAACATTAAAAATCAACGGTTTATGAACTTAAATCAGCGGACATATCTTAAACTTCGGCAATGGCTTGCTGATGATGTATTGTAATGAAATCTCGGGGCCGCCCCGGCGATCGGTGGCAGTACTAAAATCCGAAACATTTACATCCCAGCTCAATCCGAGCCGCCAGTTATTATAAGTGCCTTCCAGGGTTGGAAAATAAGCGTCGCCAAATTCATCGAAGCGATACCCGATACCTGGCTGCAGCGAAATCTGTTTGCCCGGTGTACGCTCCAGGTGCAATCGCAAACCACCCATGCCCAGCCATTCGCGGTAAGGTCCCTGAATCTGCACATTTACATTAGCTACGAAGTCTATATC
Source organism: uncultured Saprospiraceae bacterium (assembly GCA_964523725.1). Classification (GTDB taxonomy): domain Bacteria; phylum Bacteroidota; class Bacteroidia; order Chitinophagales; family Saprospiraceae; genus JADJNW01. The sequence continues at coordinate 9,737 of CAZGAU010000127.1, read as the reverse complement.
ATTGCTTAGTTGCAGCACGCCGGATACATAAGGACTCACGCGCATTATCAGCCGGGATTTGTAGCCATCATAAAAACTTTGATCCGGGCGGTTGAGGTGGAAAAGGCCCACGCCCACATCGAGTTTGCTGCGCTGCTTGAGTTCATCTACCAACTCCGCGTCGCTTAGTTTCTGAATGCGGAAATTTAATCCTGTGGCAAAATCGAGGAATAATCTGTTCGTTGAGTTGAAATCTTCGCCGTTATCAAGATTCGGGTCGAATCGCCCTCTACCGGGGTCGTATTGCTCATCGAAGGTTAGTGCTCCAAGTTTGAAACCGCGTTGATTCCCGCTCAGCTGTGCTCCTAGGGTCAGGTAGGTGTGATTGGACAAACGGCGGGTATAAGAACCGCTCAACCCCAGGTGCAAAAGTTGCAGTTTGGAAAGCCCTGCCTGGTCGTAGTTGAACGTCAGTCCTCCGGAAAAGAAGCCATTTCTGGGTGCTTTGGGGTAAAATTTCATATCTGCTACGCCCGTGAAGGTCATGTAATCGACCACCGGATTCCATTGGCGGCGATAATTGCCCATGAAGCGCACGTCACCCGGAAAAATTCCGGTTAGTCCAGGACTAATATTCATTGGAGCATTGTAAAACTGAGAGTAGTGAATATCCTGCGCCTGGAGTGCCCAACAAGACAGGAAGAGCAGGAGCAAAGGGTAAAGAGTCTTTTTCAAAGTGTTGCGGTTTAGTTTTTCGCGAATAAGTTTTCCTTGGTTCACTAGCATGTTGCGGTAATTTTAGAGTGTCATCTTTGAAGAGGAAAACTTTCACACAACGAACTGAAACACAACCCAATGCATCATCATAGATAGCAGAAAAAATTTAAATCAGGCAAACGGTGCATTCCCTTTGCTTCTTTTGTTGATCCTTAGTAATAATAAATGAATGATGCTTTCGAGTAAAGTTTCGTTCATTCGCATGAAAATTTATGAAACTAATATCTTTACAAAATACCACCGCCGAAAATAACAAAATCTTTTGTTGAACGCAGGATTTGTCATCAAAAAATTAACATTCCCGACATTCAATGTCAAAATAACTTTTCAACGGTCTCTTTTAAATAGACTTGCTATTAGGAAAACTGGAAGAAAGCTCAAAGCTCGGTGGGCAAACAATTGATCAGATGTGTAAATAATTTGTTTTCTCCCAAAATTAAAGATAGCCTTACTAATCACCTTTCGTAGCGCTATGGCACAGCCCCCGAAAAATGTTTTGTTTTACGAATATACGGTAAAAAGAAAGTAAAAGTCATCTTTTTGGTATTTTTTTTTACGAATTTGCCGTAAAGCGCAAAATATTTTGCATCCTTTGCTTGACAAATCCGTCCGGTACCTGCCAAAAAGCAACCGCTTCCTAAAAAAGCACACCAAAAACGCATTAAGCAAGGATTTTTCTTTTGCACAGGCTTGGAATTATAGGCAAAAAAAAGCTATCTTAGTGGCATCATTTGAATATCCCAATATGTGGTCTGACAAACCACTACAGCAATAGTCCCATTAACTGATATCCCATATTTTAAAACGTTTATTTAGTTTTATCCAACGTTTGTACATTTCGTTTGACGCTTTTGATCAAAGAAGTCTTAATTAGCGTAGAAATTTTTAACCGACTTCTGAAGATCAAGCAGGATTACCCCTCATCGGGAATTCTGAAACTTGTTTACCAACTTCAAAACTAGTTTAGCGTGAAACGAGCAATTTTATTCACAGTTTTTTCTCTGGCAGTACTGAGCCTCAGTGCAGGAAATATCCTGTACGTGAAAGCGGGTGCTCACGGTGACGGTTCTTCCTGGAACAATGCCTTTGGCGATTTGCAGCAGGCATTAAGTTCAGCACAATATGGCGACCAAATTTGGGTGGCTGCAGGAAAATACGTCCCTGGGGGTGATCGCAATGTATCTTTCAATATTCCTGACGGTGTGCAACTGTTCGGTGGTTTCGCCGGTCACGAAAATAACGTGGACGAACGCAACTGGAGATCAAATCTTACCATTCTGAGCGGTGAGATTGGTTCACATTCGCTGGAAGACAATTCCTACACCGTAGTTTACACGAAAAACGTTAGCGCTGCTACCATGGTTGATGGCTTTGTTATCACCGGTGGTGTTTCCAATGTGACTTCAGCAAAAGGTGACAAAAAGAGATGTGGCGCCGGTTGGTTTAATGATGGCTCCAACGGTGAGTCTAATCCAACTATTGTAAATTGCATCTTCAAAAACAATTACAGCCGTGATGGTGCTGGTTTGTACAACTTTGCTCAAAACGGCGTGGCAAGTCCTTCCATCAAAAACTGCCAGTTTATTGCAAATCGTGCAGATCTTGACGGAGGTGCTATTTACAACGACGGCACTGCCGGTAAATCCAGCCCCACTATAGAAAACTGCCTGTTTGAGCAAAATGAAGCTACTTATGGTGCAGGTATTCTAAATGTAGGTAACCGCGGCGAAGCAATGCCACTGGTAATCAGCTGCAATTTCACAGGCAATATTTCCTATATCAAGGAAAGCAGCATCTACAACAGCCTGGAAGAAGCGGGCATCAGTGAGGCAATTACCAAGAACTGCCGTTTTTCAGACAATAATGCTTCAGCCAACAAAAACGAAATGGCTGAACGCAAATAAAAATAAACATCCTTGCTTATTCTAGAGAGAAATAAGCTCCTAAAACTCTTAACACTCTATTCTAACTGGCTCCCAAAGTTGTGATGACTTCGGGAGCTTCGTTTTTTCTCAACTCCTGAATTCCGACACCTGGGAAATGCTAGATTAATACACTGCGAAGAAATCATTTGCGGCCTTTCCAGATCACGTAGAGCAGTCCACCGATAACAAATATTGTTGCAATCATGGTTTATGGGTTTTGCATTTTTTATTAGGTCCTACAAGAAATGCAACGAAGTTCTAACACTAATGGTTTCGATAAATCACCAAATTATCCTACCTGGTCTAATTTTAACTTTCCGGGATGCACAAAAATACTGATGCCACGGTGAGTTTAGAAGGGTAAATTACTTACATCGACATTGCCTCCGGTAAGAATGATTCCGACCTTTTCTCCTTCGAAGCGCTCTTTGTTTTGCAAAACAGCCGCCACCGGTACCGCGCAGGAAGGTTCAATGATGATTTTCATCCTTTCCCAAACCAGGCGCATAGCATCCACGATCGCTTCCTCAGAAACGGTGATGATATCATCCACATGCATGCGAATGATCTCAAAGGTTTTGTCACCCAGATTGGTACGCAGACCATCCGCAATGGTATCAGTAGTAGCATTAGTTGCTATTTCACCACTTTGGAACGAACGCCAGGCATCATCGACAGCCTTTGGCTCCGCCCCAATTACTTTGGTACTGGGCGACCAGTAACGCGTACTCAGGGCCGTACCACTCATAAGCCCGCCGCCACCAATGGGGGCAATGATGGTATCAAGCTCTTCCACGTCCTGGAGCAATTCATAGGCACTGGTAGCCTGCCCCGCAATAACATTGTAGTCATTATAAGGATGGATAAAAGTAGCTCCGGTTCTTTCTACTACTTCTGCCAACGTACTTTCCCTGGATTCAATGGTGGGTTCGCAGAAAATGATTTCCGCACCATAGCTTTGTGTAGCTGCTTTTTTGATGGAAGGTGCATTTTCCGGCATCACGATGTAAGCCGGAATGCCCAGCAATTGTGCTGCCCGGGCCACGGCCTGTGCATGATTCCCGGAAGAATGGGTAGCCAACCCCCGTTCCAGTTCTTCTTCCGAAAGCCGGACCGCCGCGCTGCTTGCACCGCGCATTTTGAAAGCGCCAACTTTCTGGAAATTTTCACATTTAAAAAATAGCTCCGCACCCGAGATAAGGTTCAGGCTCTCCGAAGTCAGAATCGGTGTATAATGTACAAAATCGAAAATGGCTTCACTTGTTTCGATGATGTCTTGTCTTGTTGGTATTCGTTCTAGTTTCTCCATATTTGGGAATTCCTGTTTTTCAGGCGCAAAGGTAAAAATACCTTCGGTTATTTAACATATTGTTTCAAATGACATAAAAATCATTTCTGATAATAATCTGCTTTCAGTGCCAGGTTTTGGTCATTTTGAAATAAAGCATACGAAAAACCTTCTGTCAGAGAAAAAGCACCGTGTTCGCCTTTTTTGTTAATAGCCAGATAGCCTACCTGAACGGTGTTTCCATAGCGTTTGGCAATTCTGGCAGTTGCTTCTTCGCAGGCTTCTTGAGGCGTCATGCCTTGTCGCATTAATTCTACAATCAAAAACGAACCCAGCGTTTTCATGACCAACTCGCCGACGCCCGTAGCGCAAGCCCCGCCAACCTCATTATCCACGTACATGCCGGCACCAAGAATGGGCGAATCCCCCACCCTGCCGTGGAGTTTGTAAGCCATGCCGCTGGTCGTGCACGCGCCCGCAATGTCGCCGTTTTTGTCAATCGCCAGAATACCGATGGTATCGTGTTGTTCCACGCTTACTTTTGGCTGATATTCAGATTTTTCGAGCCATTTTTCCCAGGCTGCTTTGGCTTCGTCGGTCAGTAGGTTTTCTTGTTGAAACCCATTTTCCAATGCAAATTGCAGTGCACCCTCGCCGCTGAGCATCACGTGCTGTGTTTTTTCCATCACCAGCCGCGCCACCGAAATCGGATGCTTGATGCCTTCCAGGAAAGTCACACTTCCGGCGTTACCGTCTTTGTCCATGATGCAGGCATCCAGCGTCACATGACCATCACGGTCAGGCAGTCCGCCATAACCTACGCTGGTATCGGTGGGATCAGCTTCGGGCACCTTGGCGCCGGCTTCCACCGCATCGAGGGCGTCGCCACCGCCTTGTAACGTCTGCCAGGCGGCTTCCGTTGCCTTGGTATTGGGCTCCCAGGTGGCAATGACAATCGGAAATCCTTCTTTAGAATTGGAATTTGTTTTTTTTCCGGTTGGAATATCTTGATTATCAGATACCTGACAGCCGACCAAGCCAGTGCTGGCAGCAATTGAGCCAAGTAAAGTCTTCGCAATAAAATTTCGTCTGTTGAACATAGGCTTAGGGTGTTGAGATGTTTTATTCTTTTTTGTTTCGGCGATAGGCAGCAACGGACAACCAGACGAACACAGCCATGAGCACAATTACAGGTAACCATTGCCCAATTTCGTAGCCAATTTTATACCCTGCATCCGTCGTGTCAATTTGCAATAAAAGCATTATTATCAGCACATTAGATATTAGAATTCAAACAATAAATATTAGACTCCCGATACACCGTTCACCGTCACACCGTTCACCGTCACACCGATATACCGTCACACCGTTCACCGTCACACCGATATACCGTCACACCGTTCACCGTCACACCGATATACCGCTCACCGATACACCGTCTACCAATATACCGTTCACCGTCACACCTTTATAAATATCTTCCGCCAGTACAAAAGCCAGGTCAAGCCCAGAATAAACAGCACATACGTAATGGCAAAAGCCAAAGACGCATTATACGGTGATGCAAACATCGGCTCGAAAATATCGGTATAAATTTTCCCATACAAATTTTGTGTGCCACCGTCCGGCAGTTCGAATTTAGGAATCAACATCAATTTTACAATAAAACTCGACAGGATATAAGCAAACAGGGCATTGGTGCCGTACACCACAAAGGGTTTGATCCAGCTTTTGTATTGCAAAACATCGACCAGCCAGTACACCACGCCCAGGAATAGCAGCGCAATACCGCCGGTGTAAAGCACGTAAGAACTTGTCCAGATTTTTTTATTGATCGGAAAAAAGATATCCCAGGTCAAACTCAGCGCCAGCAAAATAGTGCCAATGGCAAACATCCCCGTAAGTTTCTGGTAATCATTACGATCTGTTTTGATCCAAAGCCCGGTGAAGACGCCGACCATGCCTGTGACAATTGCCGGCATCGTGCTGAGTAATCCCTCCGGATCCCAGGTGACCGACTGTTTCCAAAGATGATTGGTACCCAAAATCGTGCGGTCGAGCCAGGCGCCCAGATTTGCTTCAGGCTGAAGATTGGGCGGATAGCCGCCGGGCACTGGCACTAAAGTCATTAACACCCAGTAAAGCACCAGTAATCCGATGCTGATCATCAGTTGCGCGCGCCAGTTCCGAACGTACACAAAAATCAGGGAACAAAAGAAATACACAATGGCGATGCGCTGCAGCACACCGGGAATGCGGATATTGGCAAAATCAAATTTTGGGAAACCCGCCAAGAATAAGCCAATTGCAAAAATCAGCAAGGTACGACGGAGGATTTTGAGCATGATCTGCTGCTTGTTATCACCCCGATCCAGGCGTTTGCCCAAAGCTAGTGGAATCGCAACTCCCACAATAAACAGGAAAAACGGGAAAACCCAATCGGTGGGCGTGGCGCCATGCCAGTCGGCGTGCAGTAATGGAGGATAAACATAGCCCCAGGTACCGGGCGTGTTGACAAGAATCATACCCGCGATGGTGATGCCACGAAATACATCAAGGGAAAGCAGGCGTTTGCTTTGTTCCATACATTTTCAGGTTTTAGGAATACTGTTTGAGGTTCAAAGATTCAAAAGTTTGAAGTTGAAGGCTTTGGAGCCATTTTCAAACCTAAAACTTTAAACATCCGTGAATAAAGGTAAACATTTTGGCAAAAATTCCAATGTGTAAGCTAAAAAGTCGTTTTCGGCGAGCGAAATGTAAAGTTTATCGGAAAATTGAGAAATCTTTCCTCCCTGATGCAATACAAACAGGCAGGTTAAGCGTTACATTATTGCATAGCTAAAAAAGAAACATGCTAAGACATGTTTATGGGATTGTTGAAATCGCCGTGGTGATCTGAGGAGATCGCTCCGGCGATTTAATTTTCTATCTCTCGCTGCCTTGTATTTATCAATTTCAAATTTTTTGCTTTTGGTTATCCGCACGACAAACGAGTACCTATTCACCCAGAATACTTCACTTTAACTATTCGGAACTTGCTTTCCAATATTTCCTCCAGTTTCTTTGCAATCGAATTTTTTATCACTCGATTTCTTAATACAAAACCCGACCGAGATGAAAACAATCTCCGTGACCAGCGCATGGATGCTGGTTCTTTTTACGATTTTCTCCATTCAAGCACAATCCACTTTTTTCAAACATTTCGAATGTGAAGGCTTTGACTGTCTAAACCGCCCTAATGGATTTACACCACTGCCTGATGGTACCTATCTTATGGCAGGCGGACGTGAAGTGGCCCGCTTTAGCGCGTCCGGGGAGGAACTATGGCGCACCCGCAACACCAAAGGTGAATACCTCGATTGGAGTGCGATGGCAATTGCTGATAATCAAATCTGGATAGCCGGAATTTTGTTGCAACAAGGCAGGCAGTACATTTTTTTGTCTAAAATGGATGAACTAGGTAATTTTTCCGAAGGTACCTTTATAGAACCTGCGGACAGCAACACGGTTGAGTATATTCAACTCGCTGCCTTGCCCAACAACGAAGTCATCCTGGCAGCCACGATCAGCCCGCGAGATACTTTCAATCAGGATATCTGGGTTGCCAAAGTAAATGGTCAGCTTGAGATAGCCTGGGAAATGGTACATGGTGAAAAAAATATCCACAATCGGGTACAGGCCTTAAAACTTGCTTCAAATGGGAACATTGCACTTACTGGTATCGAAGATGGTCGTGCTTTCCTTTTGATTTTGGAAGAAAATGGCTTTTTGAAGTCCAAAAACTTGTTGTCCGTAGGCTACCTGACCTGGGGTATTGGTATTGACACCCTACCGGATGGCTTTATCATCACTGGTCAAATCGACGACAATATTTTGCTCTGGCGCACCAATGCCATGGGACAAACCCAATGGATGCGCAACCTTGATGTTAAACAAGTCGACTCCGGCTGGGATGTGAAGGCCACCGCCGATGGCTTCATCGTGACCGGTTATACCAATTATTCAAAGAGTTTCACCAGCGATGACGGCGACATATTCCTGCTGAAAACCAATACGAATGGATTCATGGAATGGTTCCGGGCTTTCGGGTCTCCTGGCACAGACCGAGGCATGCACGTACAACCCCTGACGGATGGCTTCATCGTTTCCGGATTGGTCAATTTGTATCAGATTGGTTCTACCGCTGCTTTCTTCAAAACAGATTTGCGGGGGCATATCCCCCGGAGCGTGCCAACTCAGGTGGACAGCACCAGTGCTCAGGTTTACCCTTTGAACTCTCATTTAAAAACCCAGCAAATTCTGGATATGGTCAATACCGATGATAGCCATGTGCTCGTGGCAGGCGTGTATCAACCTTATCAAATTGGAAATGAGAGCATTTATCACCCTTTTTGGGCAAAACTAACCCCCGAAGGCGATACTGTTTGGCAGCACCTAAGTAAAGATACAACCGTTTCGCCAAACCTCTCCCTTGCAAAGGGAACCGATGGAAGTTACATGATGGTGGTCAACCGCGGTACTTCTTTCTTTACATCTTATTATCAATTCTATGGATTAAATGCAAATGGCGAGGTACGCTGGTCAAAATTGCACGGCAGTGCCACTGGCACTATCAATAAAGTCATTCCAACGCCCGATGACGCCTTCCTCCTGGTGGGCACTATTGATAAAAAATTTGTAGATTATGATGCTTATTTAATAAAAATTGATCGGGATGGTAATATTCTTTGGGAAAATAATATCAACAACGGTGAGTGGGAAATCCTCCGTGACGGCGTGGCCCTCCCCAATGGTGACTTCCTGCTGATCGGTTCTTACCGAAAGGAATTTGATGTGACATCAAATTTTTATGCAATGCGTATTAATAGTCAGGGACAACCACTTTGGCAAAAGATTTATCCTCCTTTTAACCAAATCGACGAAGCTTTCTCTATCACGCCTACCGCAGACGGGCATTGGCTTATAGCTGGTAGCAACCGCGATTATAAAGGTACAAACAAGGATGTACAATTGCTGAAAATAGATGCAAACGGTAATCAAATCTGGAGCAAAAATCATGATTTCTTCGATTGGGACGAAGCTCGCGATGCCGTTCCCACCGAGGACGGCGGGTTCCTGATCAGCGGCACCAGTGGCTATCAACTGGCCGGACCGCTCGAAGGTTATTCTACTGCCCTCAAAATCGACTCGCTGGGCAATGCAGAGTGGTACCGTATTTTGGGGCAAAAAGGTTTGCGCAGCCGTGCGCATCATTTGGTTAAAATCAAGGATCGTTACCTGTTGGGCGGCAGCGCAGATGTGGCTTATCCGGTCACGTATTTACAGACTCTTTGCCTCACTGCCAATGGAAACAGTTGCGATGTAATAAGCGGCGTAGAAGAGCCATTTGCAACCGATGTAGTAGTGTACCCCAACCCTTCATCGGGAGTATTCCGGTTACATTTGGAAGATTCATTTACTTCTGCGGTGGTTTCGGTATTTGATTTACAAGGCAGGCTTTTATTTAGTGAAAATGTAAACAATAACCACATCATGGAATTTGACCTAACATCATATACAGCAGGTGTCTATTTACTTCGTTTACAAAACGGCAATCAAGTATTAACAGGAAAATTGATCAAGCAATAATCAAGTTATTCCCTCAGATCAAATTGGTCTGTGGGAATAAAAACTTCTATCATCAACCTAAAGCTCCAAAACCTTCTCTTGGGCTCCTCTGTTCTACCCTTCGATGAATCAACGAGCGCTTTTGCAACTTGCCCAAGACT
>CAZGAU010000126.1:0-16158 GCA_964523725.1 uncultured Saprospiraceae bacterium | reverse complement strand
GCTGGGCGGGATCGTTGTCTGTTTGCTTTTGACTTTACCTCAGCGATTATCCGCACAACCAACTCCTATTCAGGAAGATACACGTACAAATAAAGTTTATCACGTCAATCGTTGGGTAAGCGGCGGTATCATCCTGGCCGGGGTTTATACCAATCAGATCGCGCGCGACCGACTCAGCAAAAAACCAACCATCACCGAAGATAACATCAACAGAATCATTACTTTAGGCACCAATCGTTTTGATCGCTCGGCACTCCGGCAGGATATTTCAAAACGAGAGAACGCGGCCAGCTTTTCCGATGCGCTGCTGCTGGGCTCCAGTGCAGCGCCATTACTGTTGTTTCTGGATAAAGATATCCGCGAATCCTGGCTGGATATTGGCATAATGTACGCCGAAACCCAGATCATCAATCTGAATATGTACGCCTGGAGCCCCATCGGTCCTGCTTTTGTAGAGCGATACCGCCCTGTGGTTTATTACAGCGATTTGCCGATAGAAGAGCGCAATTACAGCGGGCTGAGAAATTCCTTTTTCAGCGGGCATACCAGTTCCACGGCTACCGCTACATTTTTTATGGCAAAGGTATATAATGATTATCATCATGATCTGGGTGGCAAAAAATATATGATATACGGGCTGGCAGCCATACCCCCAACGGTAATGGGCATATACAGGATCAAGGCGCTGCGGCACTTTCCTTCGGATGTGATCGTGGGCGGCTTGGTCGGCGCGGGGATTGGAATTTTGATACCTGAATTGCACCGGCGCTGGCAGGGAAGGCTCAATGTTTCTGCGCTTTACACCGGTGATGTAAATGGCATTGGATTGAATTACCGGTTTTAAGCGTAAGTAAATAAAATCCGGAAGTTATTACAATCCGTTCCGCAAAATATTATAATAACTTCCTTCGATTTTTATTTAAATTCCTTTGGCTTTACAATGGTAAACACCCTGGAAATATTGAATCCAAAGCGAATGCCGCTCAGCGCGCCGGTTCCGTTATTATCATGAAACCATTTATCGGTCGTTTCTGTAATAAAACCATTATACGTCATGTAAGGCGTATTGGTGAAATGCAACTGGAATACGTGCCCGCCGGTTTCAATATCCACGCCAAAAGAGAGGTTGTTTGTAAACTCTTCGCCAATTTGATTGGGTAGTACGTAATAATATTCACCGGTAATGGCAATGCGCTTGCTTAGCTTCTGCCGGATGCCAATGCCCAGGGCAAACACATCATTTTTATCGGCTTCCGTAGGCACCAGATTGCGGTGCACCAGCGTGGGCATGAGCTGTGCCGAAAAGTTTTCGCTGAACTTACGCCCGATCAGTACTTGGTGTGTGTAATATAATCTTGATGAAAAATAATTTTCCCGCTCGGGATTGGTAAATTTTAAAGTCCTGATCTGCATATCCGCCAGATAAATCAGCGTGACCGGCATATTTCTTTGCCCAGTACTCTGTCTCAGTATTTTATACTTTACAAACCCGTCATATACTTTCTGAAAACTGCTGCGCCCGATGCCCACCATCAAGCGATCTGTAATGCCATAGTCCAGCCCGATGCGGATCGTCGCATTGTCCAATCCGAAAATATCATAAAATCCATTGGAGATCGGCGCAAACCGGTGCGAAATTTTAAAGTCCAGCACGCCCGCGGCGGTATTCTCGATGGAATGACCGTTGACCACGCGATTGGTTTTGAAGGCGGCTTCCGCATATTCGATCTGTTCTTCCTCTTCGATCAGCGAAAGCAGGTCTTCTTCCTGCGCCTGCATCATAGTCAGGCTGCAAATAATGAATAATATCAAGGTAAATAATCTCATCATGAGAATCATGGATTTGAAATTTGTGTAATAAAATCTGGCAGGTCTTGAAGACTCGCCAGATCAATCTTTTATTTCCCTAGCGGCTGCAACTCACTGTTGACGGTCACTTTCACTTCTTTAGCGATTTTATCAGCCACCACCGAAGGAATTTTAATATCATAATCCGCAACTTTTATAATAAAATCCGAACTGGCTTTTGATATTTTACCATTTGCCACCGTAACCGTCCCCTCGGTCGTCATTTCCTTCTGCACGCCATGCATATCCATCGTGCCCTTGACTTTCACTTTATACGTACCGTCTTTCTTGAAATTCACCTCCGACAAGTTGGTAATTTCACCTTTAAAAGTCGCCTTCGGATATTTAGTAGATTCCAAATAATTTTCATTAAAATGCTCCTGCATTAACGCCCGAGCAAACTGGAAAGACTTCACTAGCACACTGCTCTCGATGCGACCGGTTTTGGTATCCAGAATAAATACGCCGCTATTGGATTTCGCTTCAATGTCTTCCAGCGGCGTACTCGCAGAGAAATCTACCGCAGCGTTTTTGGAGTAATATTTACCTTGCGCGATCGCGCTCATCGTCATTATTAATAGACAGAAAACAAACAATAATTTTTTCATCAGGTTATCATTTTTTGAGTTGGAAATGTAATATCTTTATAGCTTCATATAATAAAGCTCTCATTAGAGCATACTTTATTTACTTTAAATCCTGATATATCATTCTACCGGCACGCAACGCACCAGCACCACATCGATCAGCTTTCCGGTACAAACGCCCTTAAACGTCACTTCCTCGCCCGGCTCAAAGCTGGTACGGCTTTGCTCCGTCAAGTTATCCAGTTCGCAGGCAACCGCGCCTAAATCATCGTTGGTTTCCAGACTCACGGTAATCGCGCCATTGCTTTCATTGACACTCATTACCGTACCTTTTACCGCGATCACTTTGTCGAGATATTTTGCATTGGCAGCTTCCTCGTCTTCATTAAAATCCGCCATCAGTTCGATTGCCGAGATTGCCATATCCACCTGGGCTTGTTCCATATTTTTATGGGGCTTGTTCCAAAGATAAACGCCAATACTGACGCCGACAACTGCCGCCACCGCAATTACAATCAGAATTATTCTTCGCATAGTAAATAAGTTTTGGTGCCATTTTACATGGCATTAATTATTCGGCATTCCATCGTCCACCCAGGTTTGCAATGCCTGGATGTCACATTCCGAGAGCTTACCGGCGCCCTGCGGCATCGGGTCATAACCGCCCTCGTGCCTTACGGAGCCCATCAGAGAGCCATTTTTCGCGGCGTCCCGCACACCTGAATAGGAATCGAGCAACAAATTGCCCAGATTGCTACCCACACTATGGCAGGCATAACAGTTGCGTTGCAAAATACCGGTCACCTGCGCACTGAATTGCACCGGCGTAGGATCACATTGCACCGGAGTAATGCCGTACAAAAATTCTTCACTGTCGTAATAACAAGACGAGAGTCCAAGCAAAACAACGAGCAAAAAGCTCCCAATCAGTGTTTGTCTCAATTGCATTTGTTTTTGCATTTTTTATCAAAAAAGAGGTAGAATATTTTTCAATCCATTTCTACGAAAGCTCATTCATTTTGTTTCGCACCGTCATCAATTGTGAGTTTCACAAATGAATGTTTTTTCGCACACAATATCGTTTACTGCTGTCTATCCGTAATTTACATTTATGATCGTCCAGGCAAAACAACACCTGACATCATCACCATTCGCGCGCTCATCTGAACGGGAATACAACACCACCGAAGCAATAGCACCTGTATGTATTTCTGGTTGTGGAAAAGCCTCTAAAGTCAGTTGACCTCAGAAGTTTAATAAGACATGTGATCCGAGAGTCATTGTAGAATTCCTAAAATGTGTTCTTATAACGTCGTAAAATTACATTTCCTTATGCAACTATCCTAAAAGTTGGTGTGATTTTTGGGAAATCGGCTGACAAATCGACCAAAATTTTTTATCCGATGGGTAAATTACATTCGCTTTCCCCTTATTCTGGGCTATTATCATTTAATTTTTTTGGTACGGTACGGCAATTTCCAAGAGCAAAAAAAGAGGCGCCACCTCCAGCGAGCCGACACCCCTTTTATCATATAAATATTTACTCGGTGATCAATTCATCTTGATCGGTTCGTAAGCTTTAAACAAAGAGAATTGGGCTGCTTCTACCTTTTGTTTGTATTCAGTAAAATCATTGGAGAAGAAGTTATTCACTTTATTTAGTACTTCTGTTAGATCCATTTTAGCTTTTTCTATCATTCGCTGAGCAGCCTGATTGGGTGCGCCGTCGCTGGCACTCAGATAGCGGCTTACTCCAAAAATAGAAGAATTCAGGTTGTCACTGCTGCGCACAATACCTTTTTGATCGTCGGGATCCATAAAGAGATTTTCCAGCGCGGTGAGCGAATCCTGGAGGGATTTGCCAAGTTTGGTCATCTCTCTTTTGGTTTTATCGTCAGCATTTGCCAGAGCATCGTTGACGGTTTTGATCGTTTTTTGTGCTTCGCGAATGCGGTTGAATGCTTCAGTTGCGGGCTCTACCATTTTATACATTTCTTTATACGCTGCAATCTTCGCCTTTCGATCTTCCATGGAAATATTGAGGCGCGGGTCGCCGTGAATAGTGACCATCGTAGAATCTTTCTGATCGCCGAGGCTTACCACCATTTTATATGTACCGGGCAGTACTTCCGCACCACCAGGCAAGTCTGCATCCGGACGAGCTTCCTGACGCGAGGGAAAACGCACGCCGTCATAACGACCATCCCAGAAAATACGAGTCATGCCGCTATCCGCCTGCGTAGAATAGGTTCGAATGGCATTGCCGTCCATATCATACACCACCACCTTCAAGCGATGCGCACCGCCGCGTCCGCCACGGCCGCCAAAGCCGCCACCAAATCCACCGCCACCGAAACCACCGCCACCACTTGGGCGAACATCAGCTGTTTGTTCACCGCCGGCAGCCGGGCGTTTTCTTTCAGGCTGCTTGCCGATCCATACCCCTACGGTCGCTGCTGTAAATTTATTTTGTCCCTGATAAATCGCATCCGCCGGGAAGTGATAGCCATCGTACGAGCGGGTCACTGCCTGATACGCATCTGGTGCATCGAACACTACGAGCGGCTGGTCAAACAATTTACCTTGTGTTTTTACCAATTCGCGGAACGGACGCAGATCATCCAATACCCATAGTGAGCGGCCGAAGGTACCGATCACCAGATCATGATCACGCGGATGGATTTTCAAATCAGCCACTTGTACTGAAGGGAAGCCATTGGTCCATTTGTTCCAGTTAGCGCCTTTGTCAATGCTGAACCACAATCCGTGGTCGGTTCCTAGCCAAAGTAGTTTTGATTCAACAGGATCCTGCACGATGCAAAGCGCGTAACCGCTCACTTGTTTTTCATCGACAATTCGAGTGAAGGTCTGACCGTAGTTGCTCGTGTGGTACACCATTGGGCGCCAGTCATTGCGGCGGTAATCGTTTACTACCACAAAAGCCTCACCAGCATTGGTGGTAGAAACTTCAATCTGCGGAATCCAGGCGCCAGCCTTTACGCCTGCGAGTTTACTGGCCAGGTTCGTCCAGGATTTGCCGCCATCGCGAGTCAATTGTACATTGCCATCATCGGTACCGACCCAGATGACATTTTGATCTACCGGGCTGGGCGCAATGGCCAAAATCGTAGTGAAATTCTCAGCGCCGGTTGCATCCATCGTCAAACCGCCAGTTTTCTTGCTCAATTCCTGCTTTTCTGTATCATTTGTAGTCAAATCCGGAGAAATGATCTCCCAGCTCTGACCACAATCCATGCTTTTGTGTAAAAATTGGCTACCATAATAAATGCCGCATTCCTGGAACGGGTTTTGGGCAAAAGCCGCATTCCAGTTGAAGCGCAACTCCACTTTCGGATCGGGATGCGTCGGACGGATGGTGGTAGATTTGCCGGTTTCGGTATCCACATAGCCCACGTTTCCACCTTGCGACATCGCATAGACGTAGCGCGGATTATTCGGGCGGAAGCCTACATCAAAGCCATCACCAAAAAATACTTCCTGCCAATCGGTATTTAAGATACCCCCGCGTTTCCATTCCGAGCTAGGACCTACCCAGGAGCCATTATCTTGCATGCCGCCACCGATCTGATAAGGAATGCTCATGTCATGATTGATGTGATAAAATTGCCCCACCGGCAGATTGTCCACAAAGGCCCATTTTTCGCCGCCATCACGCGAGATGTACAAACCGCCATCGGTACCCAGCATCATGTAGCTCGGTTTCTTTGGATCGATCCAGAAAGCATGGTGGTCGGAGTGCGTGCCGGTACGCAGAGTCTGGAAAGTTCTACCGCCGTCTTCACTCTTGGAAACGTTGGAATAGAGGTTGAAAATGCGATTTTCATTGCTCGGATCCACAAAAATATCGTGGTAGTAGAAGGGACGGTTGCTCACGTTGCCCTCATTGGCGCGACTGTTGGCACGGCTCCAGGTCACGCCGCCATCAGTGCTCTTATACAAGTAATTATCTTTTGCTTCTACCAAAGCGTAAACGATATTGGGTTTATTCGCAGCGATAGCCAGACCAATACGCCCCAGATCACCCTTAGGCAAACCGTCTTTGTCGGTGCGCTGTGACCAGTTTTCACCGCCATCATGAGTTATGTACAAGCCTGAGCCTTTTCCACCTGAGGTAAATTGCCAGGGATCGCGATCGTATTGCCACATAGCTGCTACGAGTTTGTTCGGATTGGTTGGGTCAATCACCAAATCGGCGCAGCCGGTGCCATCATTTACATATAAGATTTTCTTCCAGGATTTACCGCCGTCGGTGGTTTTATAAACGCCTCGCTCTTCATTGGGTCCCCAGATGGAGCCCATTGCCGCCACGTACACCACGTCAGAATTGTGCGGATTGACCAGCACCCGGTGAATGGTCATGGTTTTTTCCAGTCCCATTAGTTTCCAGGTTTTACCGCCGTCAAGACTTTTATAAATACCCATCCCGCTGTTGTGCGAGTTGCGAGGATTGCCTTCGCCGGTGCCCGCCCAGATTACATCCGGGTTTACCGGATCAACAGCAACCGCGCCAATGGACTGAACAGGTTGCTCATCAAATATGGGCTGCCAGTCGATACCACCATTCACAGATTTCCAGACACCACCGGAAGCGGAACCGATATAGACGATATCCGTATTGCGCGGATCCGCATCGATCGAGTTGATCCGACCACTCATACCCGCCGGGCCGATGCTGCGTGGCGTGATACCTTTGAGCTTGTCCACATCCACCTTTTGGGCGAAGCCGCCGGAGAGCAGGGTAATTGAAAAAAATAAAGTAAATAAACTTTTGATTTTCATTTTGTTGAAATTTTTAATTTGCCAAAACGGTCCCAGAAACATAAAATTAGCAAAGCAGGGCGGAAATCGCCAAACTTCATTGTTTAATTGACCAGCGCAAAGCGCCTTTTTTTCCCTTATCTAAGATGAAATTTGAACGGTAGTCCTTTTTTGGAAGGAAAATAAAAATACTGTAACCGGAGCAATTGTCATAAACGCTATTAGTTCCCGATTCGAACCACTCAACAAAACCGGGGTCAGGAAACACCTGTGTCCAACGTTTTTGAGTATTCTGGATGAGTTTGAACATACCTCGATCCATAAAAAGCGACAGGCGACCGAAGCCGCCTGCCCTGGGGTTTTGTGAAAACTTAGCGTGAATTGTAAAATAATATCGGATCCCCCCGATTTTTTTTCTACGATCGAAGCTGGGCGCTCTCCTCCGGGCAATTCGGAATCGCAGAGAACGCCCTTTATAACGCTTCGATTAATAACATGGGATTACAGACTTTGGGAGTCTGGTCAAACGAAGTTGGTTTTTGTGATTATACAGGCACATGGGTTTCAGGAGGGCATAAGTACCCCTCTCTGTCCGGAGGCATAATCAACTCCGGTACAAAACAAAAACTGGATTTCTTCAAGTAGATAGGATAGTTGCTGGCAAGTCGGCTGAAAAACGATTCAAACCTATTGCTTCTGCTGCATTTGCTCGTTGTTGTTCCTTACTTTAGGGTTCACGATCAATCTGGCAGCATCGGCGTCATCTGTAACGATCCGCATCTTTGCGGTATCCACATTATCAATGACTATAGAATAAGTAAATAGCGAGTCGAGTTTCTGGACCTTAGGCACCGGAAATGACACATAGGCCGTATCGGCATCATCGGTCACGATCATAAAGCGCGCAGTGTCCACGTTATCAATCACTATATTGCTTTCCTGCGGGCACTCCGGGCAGTTGCACTGGTAATTCGTAAATACAATCAACACCAGTAAGCCCAGCAGATAAAAGTTTGTTTTTCTCATGTTAATCGAAGCTTTTGAAATTATGGGTTTTAAATTTAATATTTCATCTGTGTCTTGGTACAAATATACACTTCAAATATAGCCTTTGACAAATGTATTTTTTTCATTTTTTTTAAGTCAAGTTTTAAAAAATATAGATTTAAATACTTAAAAATCAGTATTTAACGTTCTAAAAAAGCGCTAAAAAATAAGAAGTCATGCCTGCACCTGATGCCCTGTTTGAACTGGTACAATCTTTGACCCAAAGCGAAAAACGCCATTTCAAGATTTTCGCCAAGCGTCATGTGATTCAAAACGAGAACCATTACATTCGTTTGTTCGACATTCTGGATAGTCTGGAAACATACGATGACACCACCGTCAAAAAAAGGCTAGGTAAAAGCGCTTTTGCCAGGAACCTGCCTTCGGGCAAAAATTACCTTTACAACCTCATTCTCAAGAGTTTACGCAATTACAACTCCGGAAAATCCGCCAAAATCAACTTGCAGGAACTCTGGTTCGACATCAATGCGCTCATGGAAAAAGGGCTGCTGCGGCAGGCTACCAAACTCATTCGCAAAGCCAAAAAACTGGCGCAACAGTACCAATATGATATTCAGCTCCTGGAAATTACCTTGCTGGAGAGAAAACTGATCCGGCGCTACACGTCCAACCGGGCCAGCGAAATCATCCAGGATTGCCAGGAGGAATCTACCACCTGCATTCAAAGAATCCAGGCACAATTCGGCATTTTGGATTTATACGAAACCGTATTTCTGAATTATCGCAATCAAAACGAAGCTCAGGAGTCGCTCGGAAAAGTGCTGGAACAAGCGAAAATACTGGCGCCCGCACAGGCACACGACCAGCTCTCATTCGAATCGCTCAATTATTATCATTTATTACAATTGCATTATGCAAATATGATAAAAGATTTTCAGGCTGCAAACCAGCATTTAAAGCAGCTCATCGCGCTTTTTGAGCAAAATCCTTTTTTAATTGATGAAGATCAGGAACGTTATATTAATCACCTTAATAATTATTTAAATAACTGCTTCTCGCTGGGGCGTTTGGAAGAATTTCCGGCAGTCCTGGACAAAATGAAAACGATCAAGGCAAAAAGTTTCAAAACCAAAGGACTGATTTTCAATAATGTATATTATCTGGAGATGTTGTATCATCTTGTGCGACAGGAAAATAAAGCTGTCATCCGAATGGTGCCAGAGATTGAAAAAGGACTGACCCGCTACGGCGAAAGCATCACAAAATCACGTCAACTCACGTTTTATTATAATATTTCTTCGGCTTTTTTTATGGAAAAAGATTATTCCCAGGCACTGGAATGGATCAATCGCATCCTGAATGAGCCCAAACTCGAGGAACGACAAGACATCCAGTCGCTAGCGCGCATTTTCGAAATTGTATTACATTATCAGTTGGATAATCATGATCTGGTAGAATATTTAATCCCCTCTGCAAATCGTTACTGGCGCAAAAAAGAGCGGCAACAATCCGCCGAGTATATCATATCCAATAGCCTGAAACAAGCGCTTTATGCAGATAAAAAGAAAGAAAGGGAAATATTTACCCGACTAAATAATAAGCTAAAAGAAGTAAAAGGTCTGGAAGAAATCAAGGTCTGGATTCAATCAAAAGTTAAATAAAGAAAGTGCCGCCTCCGGGAAGGGTGACAGCACTTGTGAAGGCTTTAGTTTCATATATACCGTCAGGGCGGTTGATATTTACATGGAAAAGTTGGTATTTGTGTCTTTCCTTTTGAATTGCTTCTTGATCTCCGGTTAGGGCATGGATTGTTCATGATCTTAGGTATTAGGTTATTGCAAAACTACGCAGGGTTTTCGGCGCCGAGGTTGACCCTTATCAGCAGGATTAAGTGATTTTTATCAATGAATATCCGGGCAAAGTTTATCTTTGGACTAAAAATGTGATGAAACCTGGCCCCTGGCTGCGAAATGGCTGGAATGTTTACACGGTACCGTCTTCGTTTCTCAGCATGCGTACCGCGCTGATTTTATTGGTGATGGATGTACTGGTGGGCGTGGGCGGCTTCATGCTTATCGAGGAATACACCCTGGTAGAAGCGTTTTATATGACGGTAATCACCATTTCTACGGTTGGTTATACCGAAGTAGGGCCGCTCGACACCGCAGGCAAGTTATTTACTTCTTTTTACATTGTGGCCAACATCGGCATTTTTGCTTATGTGCTGGCGGTATTTAGTTATTATGTAGTACAAGGCGAAATTTTCAAAAACATGCACCTCAATCTTATTAATAAAGAAATCAGCGGTTTATCAGAGCATATCATTATTTGCGGCTATGGTAAATATGGCAAAGAAATTGCCGCAAACCTCACTAAACACCAGATCCCTTTTGTAATAATCGATCAAGATGAACATGAAATAGAAGAGATCCAGAAAAGCGCCGATAAATTATTATATATTCAAGATGATGCTACCCACGACGAAGCCTTGCAGAAAGCCGGAATCAATCGGGCCCGCGCCATCATTTCTGCCTTGCCCGACGATACCAGCAATGTTTTTACGGTGCTTTCGGCGCGCCAGCTCAACCCCGATATTATTATCATCAGCCGGGCTGCCGATGTAAAATCCGAAAAAAAATTACAGCTCGCCGGTGCCAATCATGTAGTAATGCCCGAGCAGATTGGCGGGTTTTATATGGCTACGCTGGTCAGTAAACCCGGGGCTGTGGAGTTTTTCTCCTATATCACCCGCGATTATCAGTCGGATATTTTCTTTGAAGAAGTCAATTATGAACAGTTGCCCGAAGAATTGCAGGGGAAATCCATCCGTGAAATGCACCTGCGCAAGGTCACCGGCGCCAATATCATCGGCTTCAAGCGCCCCGACGGGCATTTTGTGATCAATCCCAGCCCGGATACCGCCATTATTCCTGATTCCAGTTTTATTATACTCGGGGATCGCAAGCAGATCAAGTCTTTAAAAGATTTCTTTAATAATGCAAGTGAATAACATTATATTTTCAGATCGATATTCACCAGCTCACCCACTCACCCAATCTCAATTTCCCCGTCGCATCACCTTCGGCCCGTACCACAACCAAACCCCGGTAATGGTAAATAGCAGCAAAGCCCAACCCGCTATATTTGAATATGCGAGCTTGAACCAATCGCCGCTCCAATTGAAAACCCGGTCTATAATAGAACCATCATGAATCTGCTCGATCAAATCAGAAAACCGTTTGCCGATGTAAAGCACTTCGCCTGTAGCGCCGTCCAGCTGTACTTCCCAGTAATGCGCTGTAAAAGAGAACTTTAGCACCCCTTTATCCGGCCGCACGTCGATTCGATCCAGCTCAGCGGATAATGTCATATCATGTTTTTTCAAAACAGTAATAGCCAGTGTTTCCAGACTATCCAGCGGAAGCCAGGTCGCCATTTCGGTAGAAGTACCCCGCTGGGTTTCGGGTTGGATCGCGCTGCCCGAGTGTTTTTTCCAGGCTAGTAATATCCCGGTCACCGTTATTAAAAACATGATAATAAAAGTAAATGATGCTGTAATTCGGTGCCATTTCCGGAAAGAACGTAAAGTTTTTGCCTGTTTCTGACGCTCCGTTGTTTCTGTTTGTTTTGCCTTTTTTACCATTGTATTTTTTTAAAAAGACATTGGAATGAGGATTATTAATAATATTACAACCGCTAAATAATCCATCACTCCAACATCTCAATATCCTAATTTTAAAACCTTGCCCGCAGGGCCAAAATCAAATTCCGGCCCGGCGCTACAATGCCCGAAGAATAAGGCCGATACCGCTGATCGGTGATATTTTCCAAGCCTGCGTTGACTTGCAACACCTGATTCAACTGATAACTCGCCTTTATATTGAGCGTAAACCAGCTCGGCGAGTACGGATTTCCATTTTCATCGATTGCATAAATATGCGGTTTGCTTTGCTCCGTCGGCGCCAGATCTTCAAAAGCGACTTCGCCGTTGTATTGCGCGTACAAGCTTACCCGCAGGCGATCCGCTTCATAATTGACGTAAGTTGCGCCAAACAAAGGCGGTGAATGGCGCAGCGGCACCGATTCTCCGGTTTCTTCGTCGTCTTCTTCACCCGAAGTCCAGGTCAGATAGCTTGCGACCGACCACTCCCTGGTCAAATCTGCCTCCAGGCCAGCCTGAATCCCATAAACTTTGGCTTGTGCTACGTTTTGCAAGGCCTGCACCCGGCTCAGCGAACCATCGTACAAAATGCTGTCCTGACCATTGAAGGCAAAATCCCGCCGCACAATTGCATTGTCGAGGATGGTGTAAAATGCGGTTACATCCAGCTTTACCTTGTCTGCAAAAGTTTTTATAAAACCAATATCCACATTATATGCGTATTCCGGCTCCAGCTTTGGATTCGGCACGATCACATTACCAGGTTCAGAATCAAAAAGTTTTCCAATATCATCAATGTTCGGCGCCCGGAAACCGGTGGAAGTATTCAGGTTGAACTGCCAGTCGTTGCCAGGCCGGAAAACCAATCCCAGGCTACCGTTTAAAGCCCCTTTGTTAATGTCCGCCTCGTCGAACGGGAAAGGGTAAAAAATCTTGTCAAATGATGCGTTCAGCAAAACCTGATTGTAGCGGGCTCCCGCCAGCAAGGTCCACTGCTCGCTCAGGTTGTGTTTGTAACTCACGTAAGCCGCGTACGATTGCCAGGTAGAGCCATCCGGGTAGCGTGTAGAAATGGGTGAAGTCGCTCCGCTTTCAATATTTTCTGCAAAAGCACTGGAAATCACATCATTATAAACAGCTTCCAAGCCGTAGAATAAATTGCTTGCCTCATTGATCCCCAGATCAAAATCCAGATTTGCGGAATAAGCTTTTACATTTTCGGTGCGATGATTCAAACTGCTACGCCCGAAAGCCCGGTCGTGCCGGCTTTCTTCATAATCCTGGTAAGCAATGGTGAGCCGCGCCTGGTCATAAATTCCGCTTTCGCTAAAATGACTCGCCTGGATGCTGTGCAACATCCACTTTTGGGGACCGTAATACCACTCCGCATCCCGCAATCTGCCGTTGCGATATTCGATCAATCGATCATAACGCGGCACATCGGAAGTATTGGAATATTGAAAATTATAATTAAAATCCCAACTTGCATTTGGCCGGAAACGCACTTTTTGTAATACATTCCATTGGTTGTAGCCGCTGGCCACCTGCACTTCGGGATCGTCGTTGGGCACGATTTCATCTTTGCCATCCCTCCGAATCTGATACTCCGGGCGCAAATATTCATCCGGGCCCTTGCTACCCATTTTTAGATCATCGAAATCGGAATACGAAAAACTTGTCGCGCTGGCCCATTTGCTTCCGCCGAAATTCAGGTTGACATTGCCGGTTTTCTCGTTGTTGGCGCTCGACCAGCGGGTGGTCGCGGTTCCTGAAAAACGCAAGCTATTACCGGAAGAGAGCTTGGGCGTCAGGGTATGAAAATCCATCACCCCGCCGATGGCGTCGGAGCCGTAGATCACCGAGCCGGGGCCGAATACGACTTCGGCGTTTTCCACCGCGCCGGCGTCGAGTGAAATGACGTTTTGCAAATTACCGCTTCTGAAAATGGCATTGTTCATACGTACTCCGTCCACCACGATCAGTACCCTATTGGTCGCAAAGCCCCGGATCATAGGACTTCCGCCGCCGAGCTGACTTTTTTGCACAAACACCTGATTGGTGGCCGTGAGCAAATCCGCCGCGGTTTGCGGATTTTGGAAAGCAATTTCCCGGGACTGGATCGAAGCAATTTTTTGAGCGACCTCACTTTTATCTTGTTCCCAGCGATTGGCTGCCACCACCACTTCGCTCAGTGCGAGCCGGCTTTCGCCCATTTTGATCAATAATTTATGTTGCTGAATATTTTCTTTGCTCAGCGTAAGTTGATGATAACCAATGAGTGAGAATGTAATGCTATCCACCCTGGCGAATAAAGAGAGATCAAAAGTTCCTTTTTCGTCTGTGAGTGTAGAAATCTGGGTTTCTTTATTATAAACTGTCACAAATTCGAGCGGCTCCAGCGTCGAGCGATCCACCACGCGAGCCATCTGTCCAAATACCTGGAATACCCATATCGTGAAAAGGCTTCCCAGTAGGAAACGTTTCATATTTATTTCTTTTAGAAGTCAGACATCAAAATGCCGGACAACCGAACCAATTAATTTAGAATATTATCTAAAGGTTATGTTTATTATTCACTGATACAATAAAAATGCATCATAACTCCCAAAGAGCGATACAAGTATTTATTGCCAAATAATAAAAAACCATTAATTAATGAAATAAGGATTCGATCAGGTAAAATCGGGCGGTGGCGAGAGCACCTCCAGGAAGAGAGCCGGCAACAGATGCTGCCGGGTTTCATGCAATTCGGAAAAACACTTAAAACTTATAATAAAAGGATTGGTATGCAATAAATAAAATTTTGGAATTTTCTGAAGCAGTTCTTTTTGCTGCTGCTGACGTTCGGGATTGTGCGCCAACTGGTCTTTTATTTGCTGCTCGATATTGGCGTAAAGCGTCGTTTCACGCTCATCGAAAACACATAGGAAAATGATTGAGTCGCCACGTTCCTCCTGGCTTACAATATCGTACATCCGGCCCTGGTAGCTGAATTCGCGGGCATTCCGGCGTATAAATTCCCTGGGTGGCTCCTTTTTCAAGATTTTTACCGCGACCAATTCTTCGCTCGGTACGCCGGCTTTTATCCTGGATTTTACCTCCCGGCGAATGTCCCACTGCGTTGCCTTTACTGCCAGGTATTCACCAACCGCACAAATCAGCACACAGCCCAACAGCAACGCGACCAGCGCGCCCCTGAGCCCAGCTGAAGTACGAAGGTGATGCAGCCCGATCATTGGTGACTTTGGTTGAGACCTGACAGGCATTGATACCAAGTCGGAAATTGGAAGGCGGAAATCTGAAACATTGTACCCAAGTTAAACCTTATAAAATACGCCTCCTGCTACAAACGGTATGGATTAGCCTGTCAAGTCTTTATTCAAACCTAAATTAAACAAAACTAACCGTTAGACAATTGAAACAGGCATTCTTTTGCAGGATAAGTACGGATTTTTTCAAAGATTGTTTATTCTTTAATCGCCATGTAATGTTTTTTTAATCCTTCTTCTTTACGTAGCCGGAGCCTGATCACCGGGGAATCCCGTAATGATAATGACCTAACCTTCAGCGTTCAACTAAACGTAGGTTGGTTATTCTAAGTAAAATGAAACGACATGAGTCATCCCGAATTTTAAAAATGCCCCGTTAGGGGCAAAATATGGGTAGATTTAGCGTGCCATCGGTACGCGTTATAAAGCATACCTACGGCATGCAAATCGGCACAATAGATCATTTCTATCAATATTACGTCCCGATGGGACGAGTACAACAAAATTCGGGATGACTCATATTTTTTTATGATGATAACGCTTATCTCTGCAAATCTTGGCAATTATTAGCTGTGTTCGCTATCCTGCGGTTTGGAAAAGCTTCCTCTTTAAAGATATATGGATGTAAAATCTATTTTCAAAGTGCCCTGCAAAAATGCGAAAGCCGCCGGGAATCTTTCCGGTGCCGTTTACAAAATTGACGGAGCCTCCAGAAAAATTGCCGGAGCCAATTACAAAATTGACGAACCCTCCGACAAAAAAGAAATTGCCGCCGGAAAAGTTGCAGACGGCGTCAGCAAAATTGTCAGAGCCTCCGAAAAAATTGACGGAGCCAATTGCAAAGTTGACGGAGCCTCCGGCAAAAAAGTTTTGGCGTTGGAAATATTGTAATGGGCATTGGAAACATTGCAGGAGGCATCGACAATATTGTAATGGGCATGGATAACTTTAAAATTGACTTGCGCAAGAAAATAAATGCATGGATCAAAATATTCAGATGGAATCG
>CAZGAU010000125.1:0-16212 GCA_964523725.1 uncultured Saprospiraceae bacterium | reverse complement strand
TACCTCGGAAGTATTAAATCGATGCTCTGAATATATAATCCGACTCTTTTAGTATTAAAAAGCAATGTTTAGCTTCGCTCTTCCCAGATCATTGCCAGATGCACGATAGTTTCAACTGCTTTTTCCATGTCTTGCGCGGAGACCCATTCGTATTTGGAATGGAAGGCGTGTTCACCGGCAAAGATATTAGGGCAGGGCAAACCCATAAACGACAGGCGTGAACCATCGGTGCCGCCGCGAATGCTGTTGCGAATGGGCTTTAAACCCGCACGGCGTATGGCTTCCAGGGCATAGTCGGTTACTTCCGGGTGCTGGTCGAGCACTTTTTTCATGTTGCGGTATTGCTCGGTCACCTCAAAAGAAAAAGTGGAGTTGGGATAGCCTTTCATTACATTCTTTACGATATCATGTAATATTTCTTCATGCGCTTTTAATTTCTCATCGGTAAAATCGCGGATGATAAACTTAATACTCGCTTCCTCGATTGTGCCGTTCACCGTCACCGGGTGTACAAAACCTTCCTTGCCGGAAGTCGTTTCCGGTGATAAATGATTCTTAGGTAGTTGCGCCAGGATTTCTCCGGCAGCTTTGATAGCGCTTTCCATTTTCCCTTTGGCAAAACCAGGGTGCGCACTTACGCCGTGAATGGTGATCATTACGCCATCGGCAGAAAAGGTTTCATCTTCGATGGTGCCGCGTTTTTCACCGTCAATCGTGTAGCCAAAGTCCGCGCCGAGTTTGGTCAAATCCACTTTATCTGTGCCGCGTCCGATTTCTTCATCGGGTGTAAATAAAATTTTGATGGCGCCGTGCTTAATTTCGGGGTGGGTTACTAAATAATTTACCGCATCCATGATTTCGGCAAGACCAGCTTTGTTATCGGCCCCCAAAAGCGTTGTACCGCTCGCGGTCACAATATCATTACCCATTTGCTCCGCCAGGTCGGGATGTTCTGATTTTTTTATAATAATATTTGGGTCATCTGGCAATATGATATCCGAGCCATCGTAATTTTTATGCACAATCGGTTTCACGCCCTTACCGCTGCTGTCGGGCGAAGTATCCATGTGCGAGCAAAAACAAATAACGGGCACAATTTTATCGGTATTGGCGGGAATGGTGGCATACACATAGCCAAATTCGTCGAGTTGCGCGTCGGAAATTCCCATTTCCAAAAGTTCTTCTACCAAAATCTTGCCGAGGTCTTTTTGCTTGGCAGTAGAAGGAATTGTTTTGGATTCCGGGTCGGATTGGGTGTCAATTTTCACATAACGCAGGAAGCGCTCAAGAACGGAGTGTTGGATATTCAGACTCATCGTGTTGTTATATTTGAGAAGGCGCTAATTTAGTAATAGTTTGGGATGTTTAGGAGTTTAGAGGGCTTAGGAGTTTAGGTGGTTATAAGCGGGAAGACTAAACTTCCTGTTCTATTGACAAGAATCAAGCCCAATAGTGACTTTCATCACCCCGGCGCCTGGCTACACTTTCTACCTTTGACCGAAATTGACATCCAAAATGACCGTCGCGAACCAAGCGTTCAAACAAACAACAAGCGTTACAGCCCAAAGAGAAACGGCTACCTGTTTCCATTGCAGCGAAGCATGCAAGGAGGAACACATTTTATTTGATGACAAAAGTTTTTGCTGCGAAGGCTGCAAAACGGTTTATGAAATTCTGAATAGCAATGGACTGTGCCAGTATTACGAACTGGATGAAAACGCCGGCATCAGCCTCAAAGGCAAGGCTCAAGCGGAGTACGCTTACCTGGATGATCCTGAAGTAGTGGCGCGGCTCATTAATTTTACAGATGGCGCCAAAACCAAGGTCACGTTTTATCTGCCGCAAATCCATTGCGCTTCCTGCATTTGGTTGCTGGAAAACCTGTATAAACTGAGCGACGGCGTTTTGGATTCTAAAGTCAATTTTACTAAGAAAGAAATCTACCTCACTTATGCGGAGGGCGTAACAACCCTCCGCCGCCTTGTAGAATTGCTGGATAGCATCGGCTATGCCCCAGCGATCAGCCTCGGCGATCTCGATGAAGATAAAAAACCAGTCGTTGACCGCAGTTTTTATTACAAACTCGGCGTAGCGGGCTTTGCTTTTGGCAATATCATGTTGCTCAGTTTCCCGGAATACCTGGGGCTCGACAAAGCCACCGAGTCTTCCTTTTTCCAGCTTTTCGGTTATTTGAATATCGCACTTTCCATCCCGGTGGTGGTGTATAGTGGCTGGGATTACATGCGTTCGGCCTGGCTGGGCTTGACCCAACGCAACCTCAATATTGATGTACCCATCGCGCTAGGGATTATCGTGCTTTTCGGGCGTAGCGTGTTCGAAATTGTGACGCATACCGGCGCCGGTTTTCTGGATAGTTTGGCGGGGTTGATTTTCTTTTTACTGGTTGGAAAATGGTTTCAACAAAAGACCTATCACAATATTTCCTTCGAACGCGATTACAAATCCTATTTTCCGATTGCTGCCAATAAAAAGACCGAACAGGGCGAAGCCTCGGTTTCCCTGGATAAGCTCGCTGCGGGAGATGTAATTTTAATTAAACACAAAGAACTCATTCCTGCCGATAGCATCCTGCTCAAAGGCAAGGCCGAGATCGATTACAGCTTCGTTACCGGCGAAGCCGAACCCGTGCAAGTCAAAGGCGGAGAGAAAATCTTTGCCGGCGGGCGGCAGACGGGCGGCACGATCGAGGTAAGTCTTACCCGCAAGGTTTCTCAAAGTTATTTGACGCAACTTTGGAATAATGAGGCATTTAGCAAGACCAAACACAATTCAACCGCCAGCCGGGTCGCCAATCGTGTCGGAAAATACTTCACGGCAGTCATTTTGCTGATTGCATTTTCAGCGCTATTTTACTGGTTTCCAAAGGATTCTGATAAGGCGATCAATGCATTTACGGCGGTGCTGATTATCGCGTGCCCCTGTGCGGTGGCGCTGGCGATTCCATTTATTTTTGGCAATGTACTGCGGATTTTAGGCAAAAATGAATTATACCTCAAGAATACCAGTGTGATTGAGTCGCTAGCAGAGTTTAATGCCGTGGTTTTTGACAAAACGGGCACGATTACCAATCGTACTAAAAGCGAGGTTATGTTTGTTGGTAAACCGCTCAGTTCCAATGAAAAAGCCTTGATTCGAGCCGTCACGAGTCATTCCTCTCACCCGCTGAGTCAGCAGATCACGGCTTGGACCGGTGAAAATCCGGCAGATCTGGATGTTTGTTTTAATGAAGCCAAAGACTGGCAAGAAATTGTCGGTAAGGGCGTGCAAGGAGTTGTTTGTCAAAAGGTTGTGAAAGTTGGCTCCAAAAATTTCATGGATGTCGATTTACAAGATCAATGCCCGGATGATAAAGCTGTTTATATTCAAATCAATGAGGAAATTCGGGGTTATTTTAAAATTTATAATCAATACCGCTCGGGGATGCAGCAGGTAATTGATTACTTTAAAAATATTGGTAATATCTTCCTGCTTTCCGGCGACAATGACCGCGAGCGCAGCGCACTCGAACCGGTTTTTGGTCAGGATTCGCAATTACTTTTTCGCCAGCAACCCCAGGACAAACTAGATTTTGTCAAAAAACTTCAGTCTGAAGGTCAAAGAGTGCTGATGATCGGCGACGGCTTAAACGACGCGGGCGCGCTCCAGCAAAGCAATGCGGGTATTGTAATCACGGAGGATACCAATAACTTCACGCCTGCCTGCGATGGCATTCTGCACGCGGGGAAGTTTGAGCTGCTGCCACAGTTAGCTGCTTATGCACGCAAGAGCGTTTATTTAGTTTATTATGCTTATGGCTTGGCATTTTTATATAATGTGGTTGGATTGAGTTATGCGGTCACGGGCATTTTCACGCCGGTAGTTGCGGCGATTCTGATGCCGCTGAGTTCGGTGACGGTGGTATTATTTGGGTTGATTTCGAGTAATGTGTTGGCAAAAAAATTCAAATTATAATAATTATTATTACACCACATCATGGATTTTATCCAGTTCTAAGATCGTTCTGCCATTTTCAGCATAATACATCGGTGCAAATTGCTTATCCAGTATGAATTCCGAAGCCATGTAAGAGCTGTTGATATGAATATTCTGGGCGAAAGTTTCGTCGTAGCCTTCTATTTGAATTAAAATTTCGGCGTCCTGAGCAACGAGATCATCCTTGCGTTTGCCGTAGAACGGGCTGTTTTCATCGACGGGATGAACGAGCGTCCAATTCAATGGAAAAAGCGCGACCTGATCGCGTTCGAGGGGAAGAGAAACGTAGCGCCGTTTGTTTTCAAATTTATCCAGCCAGGTGAAGGTGACCATTGCTTTCATGTTGATAATCTTGTTGTTACGTAAGTTGACGATTCTAAACTGTACCGTAGGATGCCCGTTATGCTTGTGTTTAGTCAACAAAGCATTTTTGCTGAAAATAATTTGTGCTTTGGGTTTTGAAAAACGTGCAAAAAATAAGCCCGTTGCCAAAGCAAAAGAAATATTGCCTACTAAAGCCACCGTTGCGGAGAGAATATGCGCGGGCGTGCCCTGCGGAAACATCGCGCCGTAGCCTACACTGGTAAAAGTTTGGATGCTGAAGAAAGTTGCATGCAACCAATCGTCAAAAAAATTAGTGGGTTCGAGATAAGCCACATTTTCTACGCCTGTCAGCACAATCGCCAAACCGAACAATCCATTTACTGCGATATAATAAACCACGACCAATAAAAAAAACTTGCCCCAATTCATCTCCAGCAGGGACTGATATGGCGACCAGGCGCGCAGCCCCCGGCGAACCACGTTCAGCGAGCCATCCTGATTGATCAATCGCTCCCCCTGAGCGCCGACTTTATCGCCCAAACCGAAGTCATCGGGATTTGTACGCATAGCACTAAATATAGATGTAATAATGCGGTTGTTTTGCCGCTTTGCCATGATGTATTACGGTTTATTCGGTGTTACGGTTTTGCGGTGTAATGGTTTTACGGTACGTCGGTTTTATCGACACAAAATATCATGTTATTATAAAAAATTACACCCAAATAAGTTTTTCGTTACTTTATGTAATAAAAATCAAAGTAATTAAAAAAATCCCAAGTAATTAAAGTCAAACTTCCTGGCTGCCTGCGGGTAACTCAATGCGCTGGAACGCTTTTTTGCGCAAAGCATAAAAAATACTAAAGGGTTCGATTTCAATCTTTTCACCGGCGATTAATAAAGTTTTAGCGCGCCCGGCAATGCGAGGGTACAGCCATTCTACAATTTTTTCGAGCGATTCATTTTCATCAAACGTCAGATACATCCGTATAGACTCCTGATAACCAATACTTTGCCCCTGGTGATCTTCGTCGATTACAATCGAAGCGCCGGTGTCGGGAATTTTAAATTTGTCGCCAAATTGCAGCCAGCGGTACATCGTGCCGAATAATTGATATTTCAAATCTTTATCGGTCGTCATAATGTCCATCCTGAGCTTATTTGCAGCAAAAACCGCGTGCTCGTGCATAAAATCCTCGCGATCCGCTTTATTAAAACCAGTGCTCAAGCCTTTGCCGGAGAAATGCACCTCCAGTTTTTCCGCCAGTTCTTCGATTATCTGAAATCGTTCGGTCGCCATCTCCCGGACGGTTTCATCCTCGAATTTCTCAAAATTATCCGGATGGTATTTTCCTCTTAATTGTTTGCGCAACTTCTTGAAATGCTCTACGTCAAGTTCCTCAAACGGTAAGCCAAAATATTTTTTGATCGCTTCTTTATCTTTTTCGGTGATGGTTGAATTCATGTACATTTATTTTTTAAAAACAAAAGAAATAACAATCATTCATTGGGTTTGGGTTGAATTTACAATAAAAATAATAAAACAGCAGTTTTTACCACATTCCTCGAATGCGGACGATTTTACGTCTAATTTCTGCCCAGAAGCCTGCAAAAGTTAGTAATTTCAGCGCAGTTTTGTAGAAAAGAAAATCGTAAACCGACAAACCATAAAAAAATCAAACCATGAGATTAACCACTTTTTCCAAGTTCTTGATTGTCTTAGCTGTGGTAGCAGCCGCGTTTTTTGCCTTCCGCTATTTTCAAAACCAGCAGGCAGCTGATACGACTGAAGTTGTAAGCGAAGATCAGCCTACCTCCGATGAAGGGCAAACGGCAACGCCGGCTTCAGACGTCGAATCTTCCTTTAATTTTACCCCGCCGGCTCCGGTCAACGGCACGCTGAAAGGCGTAGTGGAACTGGGTGCTTCGGGCTTTAATTCTTTCATTGTGAACATCGACGATCAAAAGCGCTGGAGCCTTCAAAAAGCAGAATTCGGCGCAAGTCTGGTGCATGAAAATATGGCTACTGCCACCGATATCCGGGAGGGCCTGAAAAAATACATCGCCAATATGCTGAATTATGGCGTCTCCGCTAAAAACATCCATTTCGTGGTGAGTTCGGGCGCTGCAAAGACCGAAGTGGCTCAAAAGATCAGTACCGAATTAAAAAAACTGGGCTATGTTGTAAACCTCGTTACCCCGGAAAAAGAAGGCCAACTGGCACTCAAATGCGCACTTCCGGACGCCTACAAAAACGATGCTTTTGTGGTAGATGTAGGTTCCAGCAATACCAAAATTTCCTGGATGAAGGGCAACAATATCGAGAGCATGGAAGCTTACGGTTCCAAATATTTCCAGGGAAGCGTGACTGATGGCAAGGTGTATAATGATGTAAAAGCCTTGGCTGGAAGAATTCCTTCGGATCACCGGGTAGTATGCTTTATGATCGGCGGTGCGCCATTTGATCTGGCCAAAACGCACCGCAACGGCAAAGAGCGCTATACCGTGCTCAAGGCGCCAGATGCTTACGATGCTTCAGAAGCCAAAACCAAAGCTGGTATCAATATTTACAAAGCGCTGCGCGATGGTACCGGCTGCGATACCTTTGTGTTTGACTGGGATGCCAACTTCACGATCGGCTTTTTGCTGACGCTGTAGAATGGAAGGTTGGAGAAATGGAAGATTGGAAAATTCAAGCCCTTACAGTTCATTCTTCCATTTCTTTGCCTTCAAATTCTTCATATCGCGCAGGTAACGCTTGGCCAAGGGAATTATTTGCACCCGGCTGCTGCTCACATCATCGGTCCATTGTACCGGCAATTCATAGATTTTTAAGCCCAGCCACTCGCCGACTGTGAGCAATTCAGTAGAAAAAAACCAACCGTCGTTTTGGGCGCCGTTCGCATAAAGATTGGGATATACCGAGCGTTTCAGAAACTTGAAGCCACACATGCCATCGGAAAAATGTACACCGAGATATAATTTTAATATCATATTAAACACTCGCGAAGCGATTTCACGCTTGGCTGTACGCCCAATTACGCTGGATTTTGGGTGCAACCGGGTGGCATAAACAATATCATAAGCTTTATTTACAATCGCATCATAAGCTTCCAGAAAATGAGACAAGTCGGTCGCCAAATCCAAATCCATGTAGCCCACAATGTCCGCTTGCGACTGTCCCCAGGAGGTCTTCAGCGCCAGCCCGACACCCTTGCGGGGTACTTTTACCACTGCAATTTCCAGGATTTCTTTAGATAATCTTTCCGCGATTTCAAAGGTACGGTCGGTAGAGCCATTGTCTGCAATAACAATACGCCACTGATTTTCTTTTGGAAAATGCCTTTTCAAAAACGCGTGCAAAATCTTCACCTGACGCTCCAGCGTAAGTTCTTCGTTGAGGACTGGGATTGTGACATCAAAAGTCAGAAAATTATTCATTCTAAAACAGTTAATTGTTGGCTGGCGCAAATCTCGCAGATTTCCTTGAAATTGGTTTTGTAGTTTTAAACCATTTTTTCGTAATTTGTAGAAAATTCCACGATTTTCATCTATTGCCGAAGAAAAATCCGGAACCAATTTATCATCTTGACCGTACATATTGCAAAGCGCACACGCTATGTTGAAAAATATTAAATCCTGGTTTGTCATTGAGGAAGAAGAACCGAAAAAAGAGGAGCCTAAGCAAACGCCCAGGGAACAGACAAAACCAGCTGTAGAAAGTCAACCAACTGATGCCGCCGGTCAGGTGAACCAGGACCTTCTGAACATCCTGTTCAAAGCAATGGAAGATAATAACCTAAACGGGTTTGATTATTTGGAGTATAAGAAATCGTTGCAATCGCTGAAGAAAATGGACATGGACGAAGCTACGCGCTACCAGTCTGCTTTTGCGATGGCCCAAACCATGGGAGCTACCCCCGAAAAACTGGTGCAAACTGCCGAGCACTATCTGAATGTGCTGCAAACCGAAGAAAATAAGTTTCAAAAAGCGGCGGCAAACCAACAAGAGAAATTAATCGGTTCCAAAGAACAGGAAATTAATCAGCTGGAAACAACCATCAAAGCAAAAGCAGAGCAAATCAAACAATTGACTCGGGAAATCGAGCAGCATCAGCAGCAGGCGGAATCATTGAAAAAAGAAATTGCTGAAGCCAGTGTAAAAGTAGAAACGACCAGAAATAATTTTGTCGCGTCTTATAATGCCCTGGCGGGGCAAATTGCGGCAGATATTGAAAATATTAAAAAGTTTTTAAAGTAAATTTGTAACAGAAATCGAAATTGTAAATCGAATCATGGATACATACAACAAAGAATTTAAACCTAAATCGTTTTGGCAACGCCCGGAAGGCGTAACTGGTATGATCTTTCTGGCTGGCCTGATCATTGGCGGTGGCTATCTGCTTTATATGGCGCTTCCCATTCTGATTGGGCTGGCTTCCAATGTTTTGTACCTCGCCCTGATGCTGTTGGCGATTGGCGCCATTGCCTACATGGTACTCGACCCAAAGATGCGCAACCTCGTCAGCTATATGTACAAAGGCGTAATGCGCTGGATCACCAGTATTTTTGTGCAAATCGACCCGATCGGCATTTTGAAATCTTACGTGGACGACCTCAAGGACAACCTGCGTAAAATGAACAAACAGATTGCTCAATTGCGTGGGCAAATGCATAAACTTCAGGAAGTTATCCATAACAATAAAAAACAGATCGAGAATAGCCTGAATATGGCGAGTAAGGCCCGCGAAGCCGATAAGCAGAATATTCTGATCCTCAAATCGCGGCAGGCCGGGCGTTTGAAAGAGTCCAACGTGCGTTTGGAAGACCTTTATCGTAAAATGGAAGTGCTCTACCGCGTGCTAACCAAAATGTATGAAAACTCGCAGGTTCTGATGGAAGACATTCAGGATCAGGTGGCTGTAAAAGAACAAGAACGCAAAGCTATCCATGCCAGCCATAGTGCCATGCGCAGCGCGATGAGCATCATCAGTGGTGATCCCGACAAGCGCGCGATGTTCGACCAGGCGATGGAAGCGATTGCGGAAGATGTAGCCAACAAAGTGGGTGAAATGGAGCGTTTCATGGAAATGTCGGCGAATTTTATGGATTCGGTGGATTTGCAAAACGGAATTTTTGAGGAAGAAGGCTTGAAAATGCTGGAAAAATGGGAAAAAGAAGGCGTTTCCCTGATCCTTGGTGAAGAAAAAGAAAACCTGTTACTCCAGGCGAACGATGAATCCAATGTACTGGATTTGAACCAACCGGTCAAGGAACGAGTCAAAAACCCGGCACACCGGAATCAATACGACAGTTTTTTTGAATAGGACAGTTCTTCAGACGTGCCAGGTTTTTAAACACTGGCACGTCTGAAGCAAAAATATTTCCATTTTAATAATACTTCTCTCCTCGCCTTCGTTTTCACGGCATGAAGCAACTATTTTTCCTATTCATCTCGGTTATTTTTACGTCAGGCATTTTTGCGCAAACCTACGATACCGCTCTGGGCATGCGCCTCGGTACCGACTGGGGCATGACGATCAAACAGCGTATTGCAAAAAAAACAACACTTGAAGCACTGCTTCAATCAAGCCTGCAACGCGAAGAAGTACTGGTAACGCTCATGGCGGAGCAGCATTTTCCGGTTCTTTCCAGAAGATTTAATATTTATTACGGCGGCGGACTGCACAAAGGCTGGATCAATGAATCAGATGCAGACCTCCAACCTTACAAAGATCCATTTGGTCTTACTTTTATCGGTGGAATTGAATTAACGTTGGGAAGGATGAATATTTCTTATGATTTTAAACCTGCAATTAATGTTGTAGGCGGCGAGGAAAATTTTTATACCCAAACAGGCATTTCTTTTCGCTATATCCTCGTTAAGCGGGAATGGAAACCCTTTGGAGGTAATAATAAGAAAAACCGCCGCAAGCGCGAAGGCATCAACTGGAAGTTCTGGGAAAAGAACTAAACGTCCCTACTCTGCTTCCATCTTAGGAATTTCAACAGAAAATTTGCCGTTTTCATAAGTTGCAATCACTTCATAAGGATAGCCTGGCTCTGCCATGGCTTCATCCACCCCGGCATAATAGACAATGACCTTTTCGCCGATCTTCCTTGCATAAAAATAATCGCCGGCGCCGGCCCACCAGCCACCTACCGCCGCAAGCGCTTCGGCCGGAATTTCATAATTAGCAAACTGAGCAGAATCGAGCACTTCGCAAGCAGCCGTAATTTCCTTAATCTTAGTTTTGCTATTGTTAACTATTAAATACACCCCAAAATGTGGCCTTTCGTCTGTGGAACCGATATCCTCACACATCAGTTGCACGTTCAGATCGGCTGATTCAGAAACATTGGAACCAGCTCCGGCAGCATTTTTAACATCCTGCTTACATCCTAATACAAACAATATCAGCAGTAAAGGGAGGAGTTGTTTCATCTGTTCAGATTTTGCCCCAAAATACAGGTTGGTTTTGAAAAAAACATTCCAAAAGAAATTTAAATTTTCGGGAACTAATTGTATCTTTGCAACGCTTAACAAAAATGGTTGTCGGCTTGAATGCTAGCAGCCATTTCGCATCAAAATGGTGGTTGTAGCTCAGTCGGTTAGAGCGCTGGATTGTGGTTCCAGAGGTCGCCGGTTCAAATCCGGTCATCCACCCCAAACTCAAAAGGTTGTCCAACTCCGGGCAGCCTTTTTATTTTGTATAAATTTTCTTCGCCAGCAGTTTCAAAGTTTCCCGATCAACAGTGTGCGCTCCATCAAATGTATGAACCTGAAAATCAAGTCGTTGCTCGGCAAGTAGGCGCTCGTGGCCCGACAATCGCTCCGGCGTGATAAAAGGATCCTTGGTGCCATAAACAAAGTGTAAATCTCTATTTGCAAAATATTCAGCATGAGGTCGGTAATCCAAATCTTCAGGAACCAGCCCGGCCCAGAGCACCAGCGCATCAAACCGCGGGAAAGTATGCATCATCCAGCGTAGTTGCGTAGCACTGCCCTGCGAGAAACCAAACAATATAATTCGCACATCCTCAGCGAGTTGTGGAACAAATTGATCGTATAAAATGGAAAGGTAATTGGCATAATCAGCGATTTCCGTCAGGCGGTCTTCTTTGGTCATCCACGAAGCGCCCACCTTGCCGGACAAGCCCTCGGTATAAAAGCGTGACAAGCCCTCAGGCGCCAGGATAAAGGTATTTTCAGCGGCAAGCACATCGAATTTCCGGATGAAAAATTTGGCAAGCTGACCATAACCATGACACGCGATCCAGCAATATTTTACTTGCTTTCCGGGCGTGCCAATCGTGTAAAAATGAGCTGTTTTGGTGACTGGAATCGTATGAGATGAAATCATTATTGAAAGGTTGAATGGTTGAACCGCACGAAAATAAGTCCAACTCATGAACTCCTCAACCTTTCAACCAGATTAATTTTTGCCTTTTTTACCAAAGATGTCTTTGTCCCGCTCATCGAGCACAGGGTAAGGACGGGGCGCCTCGTCGATGATCTGATGCAGCACCATTTCTTCATGTTTCCATACGCCTTTTTCAAAACGATAACCTTCATAACTGCCGTCGGGCACCATGACCATACCCTCGCTGTGCTGGCCGGGCATCGCAATCAAATGATCAAAAATGAGCAATTCTAAAGCGGGATCGTAATTCAGTCGAACGCTGGCGGTTGCCGAGTATTCCAGCATCAGGCGCTTTTTGGTAACCGGGCGTTTACCTTTTTCCTCATGGACAAAAACGGGCGCACCAAAAACAGGTTTCTCATCTTTGAACGTCAAGACATCCACGATTTTACGCTTATTAAAAAACTCATATCCGTCAAAGCCAAACAGTAAATAATATTTCCCGTTCGGACCTTTACATTCTTTCAAATTATAATAAACCGAGCCGTACCATTTATCCGGAGATAATTCCTCTTGCTCAATGTTTCCAACAGTTGCAGAGCGATCGATTAACGGAAACAACTTCAGATCTTTACTATTCATCTGAATGGCCCCGTAATAATGATATTCGTCTTTATCTACATATAATTGCCAGGTAAAGATGCGAAACGAACTATCCTGCGGATATTGGATCGAAACAGTTTTGAGCCGCTCGAAGGGATATTGAAATGAATTTTCGGTTTTGAGCGCACCGACCAGCATAGGGATCATTTTGCGGCAAGCAGCAAATCGATGTTCCGGAAGTGAATCATTCACAACCGCATACCCCAACACGGCAAGCGTATCTTCCCAGGTGTGGAGGGTTTGTAAATCAGATTCAGGAAGTGTTTGTTGCCCTTTTTGAGCAATGACAGAAGTCAAAAAACCAGTACAAATAAGGAGCGCAAAAATCTTGTTCATGGTATATTTTTTTCGCAGCATTTAACGCTGGAAAGGTCAAGAAAATTGCATCATACGGCATTGAAACAAGCTGAAAATAATTATCTGTGTCTTTTGGATTTGTTATTTTTATAATCCATAAAGATGAACTCGCCCAAGCCTTGCAGACTACTGTAAAAGGCTTTACCATTATTGGCGCGGGTAAACTGATCCACAAAGCGCACCAGATAAGGATCGCGCGCGATCATGAAAGTTGTGATCGGAATTTGCAGTTTGCGGCATTGGGTAGCCAGCCCCAGCGTTCGGCTCACGATTTTGCGATCCAGTCCAAAACTATTTTTATAATATTTCTTGCCTTTTTTGATGCAGGTCGGCTTACCGTCGGTGATCATAAAAATCTGCTTGTTCGGATTTTTCCGGCGGCGCAGCAAGTCCATTGCTAGTTCAAGTCCGGCCACGGTATTGGTGTGGTAGGGTCCTACTTCCAGATAAGGTAAATCCTTGATTTCGATCTGCCGGGCATCGTCCCCAAAAACCAGCACATCCAGCGTATCCTTCGGGTAGCGTGTGGTAATAAGCTCTGAAAGTGCCATCGCGACTTTTTTTGCAGGTGTGATGCGATCTTCACCGTACAAAATCATGGAGTGCGAAATGTCGATCATCAGCACCGTGCTCATCTGGCTTTGGTAGTACGTTTCCTGCACCTCCAGGTCTTCCTGGGTTAGTTTGAATTCATCGATGCCATGATTGAGCTGCGCATTGCGCAAAGATTCAGTAACTGCCAGATTATCAAGGGTATCGCCAAACTCGAAAGGGCGCAGATCAGCAGTAAATTCGTCGCCTTTGCCGCCTTGTCTGGTGCTGTGATTACCGCGTTTCGACTTTTTCAACTGACCAAAAACATCTTCTAACGCTTTTTGCCGAAGCGCAATTTCCAGCTTAGAGGAAGGAACAAACCTCGGGGATTGCGGATCTTCCTGTTCGATATAACCTTTATCAATCAAATCCTGAATAAAATCAGCCATCCCGTAATTTTCATCGGTTAGATTATATTCCTTATCCAGTTCGGTCAGCCACGACAAAGCCTCACGCACATCCCCCGAAGTATAAACCAGTAACTCCTGGAAAAGCTTGAAAAGCTTATCAAACGGTGACTCGCCCTGTCCGGGTTTATATTCTGAAAATTGCCATCCAATCATAATATCAGTTACGCTATTTTTATCTTTAAAATATGCCGATTACCAATCGGGACTACATGTAAAAATAAAAACGCCTCGAATAAAGTTCAAGGCGTTGGTCTTTAATTCTATATTTCTTTGCGTTTATGCCACTGCACAACACTTTACAAGTTCTTTGTAATCAGGTCGATCCGAAACCAGTTTGTGAATAAAGCTTTCTTTAATTTCCCCATCCTGGATCACAAAAATGCCCGGCATCTGGAAACCGTCCCCGAGTAACCTGCCGGAGCCATGCCCTTCGAGTATGCCCGCCTGAAAGCCTCTAATGAAAAAGTGCAGACCAAATAACTGCGTAAAATTACCTTTTACCAGGCCAAAAGTCGCATAATATTTGCATTCCGGATCGCTGATATGCGTGGCGCCTTCCAGGTCATAGCGATTGAAATAACGCTCCGCAGTCTCGTTATCAGACATATGTACAAATACAATCCGGGAACCCATTTTCTCTATTTCTTTTCGGCGACCAGATATATCTGATAAGGCTTCCCGACAGAATGTACAACCAAAATGGCGTAGAAAAACCAGCATAATCGGCTGCTCCATTGAAATGGCATGCAGGTTTTCGCCTGTTTGAGCTACCATTTGCGCCAGAATCTCCGAATCCACATTTACAACTGCAGACATATGAAAACTAAAGTTAGTTGGAGAATAATCTTCAAAACACCGGTACCCCGGAAAAGTTTATTTTTTTGCCCGGCAGTACCTTGCACAAGGTATAAACAATCAGAAAATCAAAAAACCGATTATCAATTCCAGTTTGTAGTTTCATACTTTTTGCCCGGATTTCGGACAATCTGTTTCGAATATACGAGCATTCGACTTTTTTGGATTTATGTTTCTGAATATTTTTACCGGTTTTCCGGATCAACATAATTTAGTGGATAAATATTTTCAAATCGTCCGGCACCAATTCTTAATCATTCGTACTTTTGCAAAAAATTGTGGAAAATATGCTTACTGCCATTTCCCCTGTTGACGGACGCTATCAGGATAAAGTACAAGAACTCGCCGATTTTTTTTCGGAGTTTGCACTCATCAAATACCGGGTTTTCGTAGAAGTTCAATATTTTATTGCCCTCTGCGAATTGCCGCTGCCCCAGCTAAAGGAAGTAGAAGAACAACTTTTCAGTGAACTCATCCGCGTTTGTAATCAATTTGATCTTCCGCAGGCAGAAGCCATAAAAAATATCGAAAAAATCACAAATCATGATGTAAAGGCAGTAGAATATTTCTTGAAAGAACAGTTTGACGCGCTCGGGCTAAGCAAATACAAGGAATTCATCCATTTTGGGCTTACCTCCCAGGATGTAAATAACACGGCAATTCCGTTATTACTCAAAGATGCCATGAAACAGGTTTATTTACCTTTGTTTGAAAAACTGCGCAATCGTCTCGACGAATTGGCCAGAACCTGGCTCAACATTCCCATGCTCGCGCGCACCCACGGGCAACCGGCGTCTCCAACTACGGTGGGCAAGGAGTTCAAGGTTTTTGTGCAACGCCTGGACACGCAAATCGAACAGCTGAAAAACATCCCCGACAGTGCCAAATTTGGCGGCGCCACCGGCAACATGAACGCGCACTACGTTGCCTATCCTGATGTTGACTGGCATAATTTTGCCAATTTTTTCCTGCGCCAATATCTTGGGCTGGAGCGTTCCTACCCCACTACTCAGATCGAACATTATGACAATCTGGCCGCGCTTTTTCAGGCGATGAGCCGCATCAATACTATATTAACTGACCTTTGCCGCGATATCTGGACCTATATTTCCATGGATTATTTTAAGCAAAAAGTGGTTGCCTCCGAGGTTGGTTCCTCCGCCATGCCGCACAAAGTAAACCCGATCGATTTTGAAAACGCTGAAGGAAATCTGGGCCTTGCTAATGCCATTTTTGGCCATCTGGCTGAAAAGCTGCCGATCTCCCGCCTCCAGCGCGACCTGACCGATAGCACGGTATTACGCAATATTGGCGTGCCGATCGCACATACCGTCATTGCTTTTAAGTCTGTTTTAAAAGGCCTGGACAAGCTATTGCTCAACGAGCATAAAATCCATGAGGAACTCGAAAACAACTGGATGATCGTGGCCGAGGCCATTCAAAGCATTCTGCGGCGCGAAGCTTATCCGCAGCCTTACGAAGCACTCAAAGCACTGACCCGCGGCAAAGCCACCATTACCCATGCGGAAATACTGGAATTTATCGAGGATTTAGCAGTAAATAATCATGTAAAAGAGGAATTAAAAAAAATTACACCTCAAAATTATATAGGAAAAGTTTGATGTTTGATGTTTGATGTTTGATGTTTGATGTTT
>CAZGAU010000124.1:0-16410 GCA_964523725.1 uncultured Saprospiraceae bacterium | reverse complement strand
GCGATTTGTGTATTAATGCCCAGATTATTATTAAATTCATACGCCAGGAAAGCCTGCGGCGAAATAAACTCTACATTATTGGAAAACAGACCGTTACCCGAGCCGGTGGGGTCGCCATTATTAAAAGATTGTGTACCCGCGAGCTTGACGCCTGCGATCAGGTGATTGTCAAAAAACTTATGCCCGAATTCCAGTTCAAAACGAAACTCATCCGAAAAATCTTGGGTGCGATTGTTAAAACCTACGTATCCGGTGGCATACCACTTGGCTGTTCCGTAGCCCGCTTCCAGGCGCAGCAGCTGATTGAATTCACCATCGCCGGTGAAGAGCAAATTCTGATTTTCGGAATCACCTGTGGGCAAGCCAAGGAATAGTGCGGTAGTAACCGACCAACCGTTCTTTGCAAACAAACCATAGCGCAAACCCAGGTCAATATCGCCTATTGAATTGTTTTCCAGGCCCGGTTGCAGGATTTCACCGGTGAGTGCCCCAACGCCTTCATTGACGGTATTTCTGACAAAAAAAGGCACATAGCCCACCACGGTCAGCCGGTCGGTGATGCCGTATTCACCATAAAATGAAGTCACATAATTGCTCAGGCGTGTGCCGGCGCCGTTGATATTGTAAATATTGGCGTCCATGCCGTAATATTCCCGCGCTCGAATGAAGCTGAAATCGAGTTTGAAAAAACCACCGCCTTTAGGCTGGGGCCAGCCGCCGGCGAAGGATTCAGCTTGAAGGATAAATATTATTATAAAGACGGATAAAGATTTTATAATGATTTTCATGATTTATTTAATTGTGTTGATGTGTTAAGGTGTTTTGGTGTAAATGAAAGCCTCGGATTATTGACATCTGCGAAATCTGCGGGAGCACGATCAATCCAGTTTCGCAAAGCCAAAGGGGACATTAAACGGCTCACAATAAATGACGACAAAATCAAAATCTTTAAGTCCTACCGACGCTGGCACCTCGTAATCCTGCGCACCGGAGGTACTCTTCAGATTCCCGAGCTTCACGCTGTTGGAAGAAGTCAATACTGCCGGGGCAGTTTTGGCGAGGTAAACCCGGAGTCCGGGGCCATTAGCTGAGCGAAAACTACTGTCAAATGACAATTTTCCTGGCTCCAGCGTCGCTTTTCCACTGACATTATAACCGGAATTGCCCTGGAAATTACCACTTCGCGAAGCGCTTCCCGGAGCGGTCACCGTAATAGTGACCGGAATGGAACGGATGCCATCAGCAGTAGCAGTAATTTGAGTTGCACCTGCAGCAAGGGCAGTCGCCAGGCCAGCATTATTGATACTTAAAACGTTTGTATTAGAGCTTTGCCAGGTAATAGTTTTGCCCTGAATAATTCCATTGGAGTTATTGCGCACCGTGGCGGAGCACTGAAGGGTGGCGCCCACCAGTATGGTATTTTGCGGAACATTTATTTCGACAAGCGCCACGGAATTGGGATCGGCGACGACTGTCACAAGCGTAGAATCTGCAGATTTTCCGGGTACGAAGGCAACGACCCAGGTTTGACCAGGCGATTTGGCAGTGACGATTCCGCCTGTTTGAACTTCGGCTACAGCCGGCGTGTTACTGCGCCATTGCAGCAGTTCAGAGCGATCGATGTTTTGTTCATCGGTATAAGTTGCTTGTAACTGGGTTGTTTGTCCTACGTTCAGGCTGGTGCTTTTGGGTGACAAGGTCAAAACTGGCTCCAGTGTCTCGGGTACAATTTCGGTTTCGATGCAAGCAGAAAGAAAAAGCATTCCGAAGATGCTACATCTTGTGATCAATTGGGATATCATTTTCATTTTTAGCATACAAGGTGTTTTTTTATAATTTTTATACAAAGAAAGGGATAAACCCTAGTTCATTTCCGTCTTGTTCAGGACACTTAATAACAGTTAGTTTTTGGGATTGGAAAAATGTCAGATGGAAGTCTTTTGAAGGTGGATCGGGAAAAGGTAATTGGAAGCACCGGCCAAACATCCAACATCCAATGTCCAACCCTATCTCACCAGTAAAACCTGCCCTTTACGAATGATTTCAGTGCCATCCACGAGTTCGAGCTTTGCCATATAGACAAAAATACCGGCGTTGGGTAGTTTGTTCCCAATATGCCCGTCCCAACCACGATCTTCATCATTCGGTAAGAAATCTTCTGCTACAAAAACCTGGCTGCCCCAGCGGTCGAATACCTGAAATGCAATCACCCTGCGCACCTGGTGCGGATTGGCAAAAACGGTGAAGCGGTCGTTCACATGATCGCCGTCAGGTGAGAAAGCGGTAGGAATAAACACATCGACTTCGCGGTCGAGTTTGATCCGGACGGTTGCTTCTCCGGTACAACCAAACAGGTCAATCACACGAATGGTGTAAC
Organism: uncultured Saprospiraceae bacterium; assembly: GCA_964523725.1. Taxonomy (GTDB): domain Bacteria; phylum Bacteroidota; class Bacteroidia; order Chitinophagales; family Saprospiraceae; genus JADJNW01. The sequence continues at coordinate 14,033 of CAZGAU010000124.1, read as the reverse complement.
TCGTTTCTTGTAATGCCACTGTTTGCGGGTTAAGGCAGTCAATGCAGCTCAAATTTTCGCCGGGCAGCCAGCGGACATTGGCCACGAGTCCTTCAGGAATGTTGAGTTTTGGCACAATGGTAAAAGATTCGCCGATCTTGATTTCCAGCACCTCAGGCAATTCCACCATTTGCTCATAGGTAGGGGGTAGGGTTAGGGTTTGTTGCAATTCACAGCCATTGGCGTCACGAATGGTCAGTTGGTAAGTAGTCCCCGGAATTAATTGTTCAAAAAAGTGGTAATCTGAGAACGTAACGCCATCTGTGGCATACTGATAGGGTGGGGTTCCGCCGCTAGCTGAAAAATCAAAATTGGTATCTGTCAAGTCTTTGCAGTCAAAAATGATAGGTGCAAGAGGCTTTGGTTCAGGCACTTCAATGGTAAAAGCGCTTGCGCAGCCCAGGTGGTCAATAATAGTTAATGTATAGACGCCTGCCTGTAGGTTATTTAGTTGTGCTGTATTTACGTTGGTATGATCCCAATGAAATTGGTAAGGCGCATTACCGCTCTTTGGATAGACAGCAATGCCACCGTCAGCGCCCGCATTGCAACTCACCGCCTGAACTTGCGTGTCCATAGAAACCTGAATCAGATTAATTTCACCATGGCCTTCTGCAATTCCTTCGCAATTGGCATCCTGCAAGGTTTTTATTTTATAGATACCGTGTTGAGAAGCGGGCAGCGAAAAATGATTGGCTTGAATTCCTTCAATTATTGGTTGAATCTCATCGTTTATCATATAAGTCAGGCTCCAGGGTGGTGCGCCATTTAATAAAATTGACAGAAATGCAGTATCGCCCGAACAAATCTCAGCGAAGCCGGTGAGCTGCGCTTCCGGGGACTCAATAATGCTAATGCGGCAGGTATCGGTGGTGCTGTTGCCACATTGATCAGAAATAGTTACAGTATAAATGCTTGCTAATCCGGGGTTTATTTCAATTTCCGGGGTCAAGGCGCCGTTGCTCCAGCGATAAGAATAAGGTGGAATTCCCCCGTTGATTTCCGGTCGGAGCGTCGCAGTCGAGTTGCGACATACCTGTTTATCTGTCAATTGAGCGATTAAAGGTGGCGGATCGGTCAATAACATGGTTGCATCACCACTATAACAGGCGCAGGGAATATCGAGGGCGATCACAATTTTTTCATCCGGCTCATCGATTCTGTCGTTGATGACTTTCACAGGAAGTCGCACATTCATTTTTCCGGCAGGAATGGTAACTTGCCTCGGAAGTGGTTCAAAATCAATACCTTCTATAGCGGTGCTTTCGTCGGTAATTTCAAACTGAACGGTAAGGGCTTTGTTGAGATTCTCCTGTTCGCCGCGTTTAAACACAAAAAAAGCATCTTCACAGCCCTCGGTAGCCTTGTTGGTTTCTTTGGCTTCGGCATTCAGCAACACCGTTCCACCGATATTAAAGCTTTCTGCTTCCAGAAAAACCGCCGAATCGTAATAGCGATCCGCCACGTCTGCCACCACAAACCGGATATGGTAGGTTTCACAGGGAACGAGTTGTAAAGTAGCTGTTAGAATGGTCGTAAAACCGTCGTATTCAATAGAATTGCGATGTGGAGAATTGAAAGGCTCAATCTCACACTGGCGGGCGTCGCGTTCGAGTTCATTGCGAATAAAATATTGAGAATTGTAAGCGTGATTGACCGAATTAATGGCAACATAGTCGTTCGTTCCGGGAATAAGTGCCACGTTTTTAGCCTGGTTGGAAAATTCACCCTCAATGCCGGGGCCACTTACAAAGAAGCCGAACACATCATTATAAACACTGCCCACGAACTCACAGTATTCTTCCGAAGCAAAGACGTAGCGAAACCTTACAAAAGAATCCAGCGGCACAAAGTCGAATTCGATTCCCACCACATCCAGTACGCGCTGATCGACAAACATACCCAAGTCCTGATCGCCGGCAGTGTTGCCTAGAGTACCGCTTTTATCGCCTGCCTGATTGGGACCCTCGGCATGTTCGATTTGGCCTGTAGAAATAATGATGCCATTTTCCATGCCAATCACATTTCGGCCATTTTCAAAATAACCGATACCTTCACGATTGCCGATAGACCTAATATTGCTGATATTGTCGCAAGCGCCTTTTGCAAAAATATCCCTGACCAGAGATTCGGTACTGTAGTCATTTTTGGTGCGGATGCCGTTCATTATGGGCGGCTCTGCTGATGCTGATGCCGGGGGCTTGGTATGCTGATGAAATACCAGCATACCCAAAGAGAGTATAAGCAGATAGCTGAATATAGACTGCATAAGCACATTTTGACAGTTGTACAGCAAAATTTACAACGAGTAGATAGCCGAAGAGCACCGTTGGGGTAGCCCGGAGAGGGATAACAAGTGCAGAATGGCGAGGGGAGCCATCCTAATGATTTCTTCTATCCAAAAATATAAATTTAATCGGCATTTCAGAAGAATCGGGTAGTATATATTTTTTTTGAAACAGAAAAATTGGGGCTGAAAATGCAAAATAAAATTTTGTAACAAGAAATAGACGCGTACATGAAAAGAAAATTCAGCAAGGTGCTTTTCATAATGGAAAATTTATAATAAATTAGCGGTATCTCTTGCATTTTTGAGCTTTCAGCTATTAACTTGCAGCGAGTTTGAGGCAAAACAACAAATCCCCCCATACGCACCCCACGCGTCCGATTTGAGTAATAATAGGCTATCTATCTATACCTTCGTTTGTCATAATTTCAAAAACGAAATAAATTATCTTTTTATGAAACTAAAAAGTACACTGCTTTTATTCCTTTTCCTGAGTGTATGGAACACTATTTTTGCACAGATCAACCAATCCTGGTGTATTCAGGATGCTGTTATCAGTGTCTCGGGAGGGAGTTCCGAACTTTTCTTTTGTGAAGGTGACGGAATAGGCGATAAAGCACGCTTCAAAGTAACACCATTTGCGCAACCTTTTGCTTATCTGGTTACGGATGAAAACGATGTCATCCTTTTGGTAAGCCGCAATAATACCATTGATTTTGAAGGACTGGGCGGCGGCAAGCTGCGCGTATATGCCTTTGCTTATCTTGGTCATATCCTGGCAGAACCTGGCCAAATTGCTACGGAGGCAGTACTGGCAGATATTTGCTATGGGCTCACCCAAAACTTTATTCCTGTGGGGAGTCTGGTGCCCGATGCAGGATCGATAGCTACCTCAGATGGACGCAGTTCCCTGTTCACCTGCCCGGATGATGGCAACTCCGACATCATCTCGTTTACCAATACCAGTACAGATCCATTCTATTCGTATGTGATCACCGATGAAAACAATATCATTCTGGCTTTTGCAGAGGATGACAGCTTCGATTTTGAAAACCTAAGTGCCGAAAACGTTCGTGTTTGGGGCGTTTCTTATATTGGCAACATTCTGGCACAAGTGGGTGACGATCTCTCCACAGTCGATTTTGCCAGCGGTTGCTTTGATCTTTCCGACAACTTCATCGAAGTCAAACGTTCTTTCCCGAATGGGGGCTCTGTTTCCCTGGCAACCGGCGAAACCAGCAAAACTATTTGCGCGGAGGATCTGGAGGGCGATATTCTCAACTTCACCAGCAATACAGATACGGAGAATCCGTACGCTTTTGTCGTTACCGATGAAAACGGAATTGTGATTGCGGTTTTGAATGGCAACACAGCCAATTTTACCCTGACTGACCCTGGCATCTGTAGGGTATATGGTGTTTCCTACACCGGTGAACTGAAAGTGGCCGAAGGAGACGATATCAATACAGCCGTGCTATCGGATGATTGTTTTGACGTGTCGGATAATTTTGTGGAAATTATTAAGCGCGAGGTGGATGGCGGTATGGTTAGCCTGGCTGGCGGCGGCACGTCTGCACTCGTTTGCGTGGAAGGCGGCGAATCGAATGAGCTTTCTTTCGAGAATACTTCGATGGCAACTGATGCGAATTATGCTTACATCATTACCGATCAAAGCAATGTAATTCAGGCGGTTGTGACGGGCAGTTCTTTCAATTTTGCCAATATCAATTCCCGCAACAACCGGGTTTGGGGCTTGTCTTACACCGGCACTTTACTGGCCAATGTAGGCGATAATGCAGCAAATGCGGCACTGGCAAGCGAATGTTACGATTTGTCGGATAATTTTGTTCTTGTTACCCGCAAGGGCGTCGATGGCGGCGTGGTGAATCTGGAATCTGGTGCAGTGTCCCTGAATGTGTGCGTAGGAGACGGACTTCCGGATATTCTTTCCTTTGTCAATTCTTCTACTTCGGTAGAAAGTTATATTTACCTGGTTACCAATGCCGAGGGCGAGGTGATCGGGTTTATTAATGGGAATCAATTTGATTTTGAGACGCTTACAGTTGATGTATTTGTATATGGTTTGTCTTATAGCGGTCTATTGGAAATAGGAATTGGCGATAATATCAATGACGGCAATTTCTCCACCGAATGTGCAGATTTATCGGAAAACTTTGTGACAATCTTCCGCAAGTTTGTAGAAGGTGGCACAGTGAGTGTGGTAAATGGCCCGACAGAACTCGGCATTTGCAGTGGCGATGGTGAACCCGATGTGGTGAATTTTGCCACAAACAGCTCTGCCAGAGAGAATTATATTTTTATAGTCACAAATACGAATAACGAAATCATTTCTTTTGTAAACGGCAATTCCTTTGATTTTGCAGGCAATACCAATGCGACTTTCCGCGTCTGGGGCTTGTCTTACTCCGGCAATGTTCTGGCGTCACCCGGCGATGATCTGGAATCGCCCGATCTGGCGGACGAATGCTTTGAATTGTCGGATAATTTTGTCACCGTCAACCGCAGTGTGGTGGATGGTGCTACCGTCAGTCTGATTGATGGTGGAACAGAAGCCGTGCTCTGCCTGGGTACCGGGCAATCGGCACAGTTTGTTTTTGCAAACACCTCTGAATTTGGCAATTACGCTTATTTGTTGACCACCGAAGATAACATCGTCATCGAGACGACGCTGGCGGATGCTTTCGATCTGAGCGGTTTCCCGGCCGGAACTTACCGGGTATGGGGTGTTTCCTACCTGGGCAATTTCCTGGTACAACCCGGCGATGATGCAGCAAATACGCCACTGGCAGATGATTGTTTCGAGCTGTCGGATAATTTCGTTACTATTAGCACTGATGAAGCGGAAGGTGGTATGATCAGCCTGGTAGATGGCGGCGATGCAGCGACCGTTTGCATTGGCGATTTTAATGCAGATGTACTTGAATTTGCAACTACTTCGACTACGGCGAATTATGCTTTTCTTATTACAGATACTAATAATATAATTCTGGCGATTACGACCGATGAAAATTTCGACTTCAGCACCGTAGATGCTACGAACATCCGGGTTTGGGGCTTAGGTTATTCTGGGAATTTGACTGCTCAGACGGGCAATGATGCTGCAAATACAGAGCTTTCGGACGCATGCTTCGATTTATCAGATAACTTCCTATCGATCACGCGCAATGTAGTGGACGGTGCAACGGTTAGCCTGGACAACGGTGATACACTTGCCGTCACCTGTGTGGGCGTTCCGGAAATTGAACCGGTCAATTTCATCAATACTTCTACTGCTGCGAATTTCGCTTATCTGGTGACGGATGAGTTGAACGAGGTGCTGGCAATTGTGGAGGGTAGCAGCTTTAGTTTTGAAGGTTTCTCACAAGGCAATTACCGCGTTTGGGGCGTTTCTTATACCGGCAATTTGACCGTTCAAGTTGGAGATGATGCCTCGGCTACACCACTTTCGGATGAATGTTTTGACTTGTCGGATAATTTCATTTCCATTGTTCAAAAAGACGTGGACGGTGGTACGGTCAGCCTGTTGAATGGTGAAACCACCCTTGATGTATGTGGCTCTTCCAGCACGCCTGGCGCTACCACTTTCGATAAGGAAACCACTTCGAATGCAAGTTATATGTTTGTGATTACCAATGAAGACGATGAAATCTTTACTCTTCTCGTTGGAGGCAACAGCGTAAACCTCAATAATATCAGAATTGGTAGTTATCGCGTTTGGGGCGTTTCCTACACCGGGAATGTGACGGCTAGAACCGGCGAAAACCTCTTTGAAATAGCGCTTTCTGATGAATGTTTTGATATCTCTGACAACTTTGTGTCGATCAGAAAAGAAGAAACAACGGGGGGCGTGATCGCAGAAGCTTCGGGCGAGACGGCATTTACGTTCTGCCCGGGCAATGGTATCGCGGATGTCCTGCAATTCTCTACCACTGGCAATTCCAGCGGTGAATATGCCTTCGTTCTAACCGATGGCAACAACAACTTTATTTTGGCACTCGCTGGCGAAAGCATTGATTTTGATACACTTGCAGAAGGCACATATCGCGTATGGGGGCTGGCTTACACCGGCAATCTCACCGTTCAGTCCGGCGATAATGCGGCGCAGGTCGATCTGTCGGATCAGTGTTTTGACCTCTCAGATAACTTCATTGAGGTTGTAAACCAAACTCCGGACGGCGGTATGGTTTCTTTGTTTGAAGGTGCAACTGCACAATTTACTTGCCCGGCAGACGGTATCGCTGATGAAATTACTTTCTTCAATGAAGGCAATATCGGCGCGGGGTTTGTGTTCCTGGTTACAGATGAAAACAATATCATTGAGGCAATTGTCGAAGGCGACAGCTATGATTTCGAACAAGATACAGAAGGCGTGAATCGCGTGTGGGGTCTGGCCTACAGTGGTAACTTGACAGCGCAGGTCGGCGATGATGCAGCTACAGCGGTGCTAAGCGATGACTGCTATGATTTGTCAGATAATTTCATTGAAATCACTCGGGAAATTCCAAACGGCGGTATTGTTTCCTTGCAAAACGGCGATACCACAGGCTTTGTCTGCATTGGTTCAGATCCTTCTACTATATTGAAATTTGACAGTACCGGCACTTCCCGGGGTGAGTATATTTATGTTATTACAGATTTGAATAATATTATTCGGAATGGTATCCTGGGAGATGAATTTGATTTCTCATTCCTGCAACAAGGCACATACCGGGTGTGGGGTCTGGCTTACACGGGTAATTTGATCGCAACGATCGGTGATATAGTTACGGAAGTTGCTATTTCGGATGATTGCTTTGAATTGTCAGAAAATTTCACCACCATAGTTGTTGCTGAAACTGATGGTGGTACTGTAGCTACCGCAGCTGGCGCAACTTCTGTTACGCTTTGCATTGGTGATGGTGAAGCGAGCGTTGTAAAATTCGACAGCATTACAGCGGCAGCTTCCGGCTACGTTTATTTAATTACGGATAAAAATAATGTGCTGATCACGGTGGCTGATGGCGACAGTTACGACTTTGAAGGTTCAGAACTGGATACCTGTCATGTCTGGGGCTTATCTTACAATGGTGAAATCCTGGTACAACCGGGTGAGATTGTAACAATGGCAGCCCTTTCTGAAGGTTGCTTTGATCTTTCGGATAATTTTATCCTGATTGATAAATCCCAAGTGGATGGCGCTACGATTGCCTCTAACAGGGGGTCGGACGTTGTATACATTTGTACGGGCGACAGTGTAGCCGACACCGTGATTTTCTCCAACACCAGCACTTCCGGTGCGCAGTATATTTATGTTTTGACCAACGAGAATAATGTTATTCGGGGTACGATCACGGGCGACCGGTTCGACTTCGAAACAATCGGTGCTGGTGTAAGCAGGATCTGGGGTGTTTCCTACACCGGAACTTTCACCGGCGCTTTTGGTGCGAATATCACAACTACTGTTCTATCAACCGGTTGTGCCGAATTATCTGACAATTTTATCACAATTTCCAGGGATACGCCGCTTGGAGGCAATGTTTCTACTGAAAGTGGAGCCGTGAGCACTATTGTTTGTCCTTCGCCAAGCAATCCGGGTATCAATTTCCAAACGACCAGCATGCGCCGGGTCGGTTACCTGTTTGTAGTAACAGATACGAACAACACCGTCATTACTTTCTCCGATGGCACTTTTGTTGACTTTGCGGCGCTTCCGGTCGGCAATTACCGTGTGTGGGGCTTCTCCTTTACGGGTGATCTTCGTTTGAATATTGGTGATAATATCCTGGGAACAGATCCATTGGCAACCAGTTGCTTTGAAATTTCTGCCAACTTTGTAGAAATTTATCGTTCTACGCTGGTGGATGGTGGTCAGATTACCAATACAAATGGCCCGGATACCTTATATGTTTGTCCGAATGAGGATTCTGATCTGGTCGTTCTCAGCAACGACAGCGAGGCTACGGATGCCAATTACCGCTACGTTCTGACGAATGGCAATAACGTTATTTTGTCGCGCAATTTGGATCAGGTGATCGATTTTAATGGCGCTATGCGCGGTGTGTATCGTATTTACGGTATTTCTTACACGGGCACATTTGTGGGTCTGGCGAGCGATAATGTAACCAGTGCTGTGCTTTCCGATAGTTGCTATCAGATTTCCGAAAACTTTATTACGATCATCGTGGATACGCCCGATGGCGGTACTGTAGCTACGACTGATAGCCTGACAATCATAGAACCGAGACTGGATCTGGGTGAGCCGGAACTGTTCAGCTTTATGTCGGCTAATACCTCGATTGTAAAATATCAATATCTGGTTACCAATGTCAATGACGAAATCGTTGCTTTCATCGATAGCATAGATGTCAATTTTGAGGATCTGGCGGTTTGGGGTACGCTCAAAGTCTGGGGATTGGCATACACCGGCGAAATCATTGCTCAGGTCGGTGATGATCTGGATGACGGGCCACTCACGGACGATTGCTTCGATCTATCAGAAAACTTTGTGACGGCAGCATTCCCGGTTCCGGGTGTTGAAAATGAACGCACGGAGCGTGCTCAGCCTGTAAACGAAGCGCCCGCAACAGTGACAACGGATGCCCCCATTAGTATCGCTGTATCACCCAACCCGGCAACGGTGCGTTTAAATGTGAATGTAAGTATCGAAAATCCGCAGAGTGAGCAAAGTACCCTGCGTATTTACAACCTGACCGGACGCTTGATGTACGAACAGGAAATAGATGCGAAAGAAAACAACGTTCAACAGCAAATTCGCATAAGCGATCTACCAGATGGCATGTATTTGCTGCAATTGCGCAACGGTAAGCAAGTACAAACCGTACGCTTCCTGAAGCAGTGGCAGTAGTTTATTAGACGTTAGATGATAGACAATTAGACATTAGAGGTCGCTGTCTAACATCTAACGTCTAACGTCTAATATCTAATAAAATTTGAGTTGGTATAAACATTATGAAAGCGGCGATGCTCTTGGGCAAGCGCCGCTTTCTTTTTTCTGAAAATATCCTTTTAAAAATATTGCGAAGCACCAAATTGTAGGCTTTGGTAAAATTTAGATTAACTTTTAGTTTTGTAAAGTGTTCTCAACAAAAAAAGGCTTCGTACTTTTGCGAAAATTCTAAATCGAAATTATGCTTCAGATCAATATTTATCTACGTTTTGCATTAATGGCGGTCACGCTGGTCGGTGGCGTTGCACTGGCTTTTGCTTTTGGATTCTGGTATGCGTTTCCATTTTTCCTGGTCGGGATTTTCCTGCTGGTGGGTTATTTAATGTTGGGTACGGTGCAATCTGCGGCTGTGATGTTGCAGGAAACCAATTTTCTGGGTGCCGAGAAACGCCTGGGGCTCACGCTGACGCCGCGTTTGTTGTACCCGACCAATCGCGCTTATTATTATATTTTAAAAGGAACGATTGCAGTAGCACTCAACAATGCCGAGGAAGGAGAGATGTGGCTGAAAAAAGCGCAGCAGGTGAAGCTTCCGACCGATAATGAAAAGGCGATGATCGAATTGCAACTGGCAAATCTGGCGGCCAATAAAGGCAACTGGCAAAAAGCACAACTGCACTTCCGCAATATGAAAGGCTTGAAAATCACCGATGAAAATATTAAAGAACAATATAAGCAGTTCGAAAAAGTAATAAATCAGCGCGGTCAGATGAAAGCAGCCGGTCAACAAGGGGGAATTATGATGCGCGGCGGCAAGCGCAGACGACCGAAGATGCGATAGTTATAAAGGTTCAAGGTTTAAAGTTCAAGAGTTCAAAGTTCAAGGTTCAAGAGTTCAAAGTTCAAGGTTCAAGAGTTCAAGAGTTCAAGAGTTCAAGGTTCTACGACAAAACGGTAGCCGACGCCTTTGATGGTAAGAATCTCAATGCCGGGATCTTCTTTTAGGTAATCGCGGAGTTTGGTGATGTACACATCCAGATTCCTGGAATTAAAAAAAGAATCATCACCCCAGATTTCATTCAGAATATCCCGGCGATTGACCACCACATTCTTGTTTTCACTCAAAATGCGCAGCAGCTCTGCCTCGCGGTGAGAAAGCTTGCGCACTTGTTCTCCATATTTCAATTCATATCGTAATGGTGCAAACTCATATTTTCCGATTGGAACGGGATCATTGCTTGTGGTGCTGGCATTAGCTGCACTTGACCCATTTCCGGTGAGGTTCAACAGGTTTTGTATGCGCACGATCAACTCTTCCATGCTGAAAGGCTTGCGCACGTAGTCATTTCCGCCGGATTGGAAACCTTTCAACACGTCTTCGGTTTGATTCTTGGCGGTAAGAAAAATGATCGGAATGCTGGGGTTTACCTGCCGGATTTCGGTAGCTACGGTGTAGCCATCTTTTTGCGGAAGCATGATATCAAGTACACAAATATCGGGTTGAAATCGCTCAAAAGCAGGAAGCGCGCGCTGTCCGTCGGTTACCATCTGTACTTCAAAACTCCGGCTTTCCAGGCTTTCTTTAACAATTCTGCCCAAAAACGGCTCATCCTCCACGTATAACACTTTAATCTCCATAAGTATAAAATGTAATAAAATTACTAAATAACCGATGTCTTATTTTGTATTTTAGTAACATTCCTCTTTTTTTTACACATAATTATTATCTCTTGGTAAATGCACTGTAAAACGACTACCCACCCCCGGCTCACTCGTTAGTTCGATAGTGCCACCGTGCTTTTGTATGACGTTGGCCACATAACTCAGGCCCAGTCCGTGCCCTTTGGTATTATGCACATCTCCCGAGGTGACGCGGTAAAATTTCTCAAAAATACGCTGCTGATGTTCCGGCGCGATGCCGATGCCATTGTCTTCCACTTTCAGATGGATGTGACCGTTCTGACCAGTCAAATGTAAATTAATTACAGGGTTTTCCCGACTGTATTTCAATGCATTATCAATTAAATTATATACTACGTTGGTCAAGTGAATGCGATCAGCCTGCATATTAAAATGCTCCCCATTCGCCTGAAAAGACACCTTCGCGTTGAATTTTTCAAACTGCAACTTCATGGAAGTCACGATTTGCTGGATCATTTCCCTCAAGTCGAACTGTTCCATCCGCAGATCGGGCTCTCCCTGCTCGAAGATCGCCATTTTCAGTACTTTATCCACCAGTAAATTCAGACGATTCAGCTCGTTTTTGGAAATATCCAGGTATTCCCGGGTCAGTTGTGGATTGTCCAGTGCATTGAAATTATTCATAGCTTCGATGGCTACGCTAACCGTAGCGATGGGCGTTTTTAGCTCATGCGTTACGTTACTAATGAAATCGTTTTTCAACTGCGCCAGGCGCTGCTGCTTGCGTAAACTCCTGTAAATGAACCAAAAAGCGAGTGCTGTAATGCCCACCAGGAACAAAGAGAACAACCCCTGTGGAATAATTTTCCGGAATAAATAGCCTTCGTAATGTTGTAGTTCCGCCAGAAACATCTCCCGGGGCGGCATGCCCGCGGGTATCGGGCCAACCATCAAACGATCGTTGGTGTCAGCATGATCGCGCAGCGTTGTTTTTTGCAGCGTGATAGCATTGGGCAATCCAGCAGTGATCAGGTTATTGGCAAATGCCTTTTGTACAGCGGCCGTAGCCAGGGTATCTTCATTGATGCGAATCACAAAATTTCGCTCGCCGTTTATTTTTTGAACATTCAGGATGACCTGATTCAGGGTTTTGTTGATATGGATTGAGCGAATGCTATCGGCGGGCAAGGAAGAAAGTCTGGAAGCCATGCGTAATCTGCCACTGTTCTCACGGCTTTTCCAGAAGCTCGTACTATCCATAGCCGCGAGCGTAACCTCGGTTTTGCCTTTGTATTTGAAAGATGAATCTGGTAAAGGCGGAATGTCTGCCGGAAGCGTCGAATCACTCCGGAAAAAGATGGTGGATGTATTGTGTTGGTGCTGCGAATCGTGTTCTGATCTGTCTCCTGTGACCCGGAATAACGGGGCGTCGCAGCTGTCCGAATCGACTATAAACTTGCTCTGAATGATCGAATCCTGTAAGGACATAATAGTAGTTCGAAACAGGTTATCCGCTTCTTTTTGCAACCAGGTGCGCTGCTCTTCGTACACGGTTTTCAACCAAAATGCCTGAAACGCTACCAGCAAGACGATGCTCGTAGTCATCAGCAAAACAGAAGTAATATGTTTATTTGGATGGTTCATGTTGATTTCTATATAACGGTGTATGGGTGTAACGGTATTTCGGTGCACCGGCAAACTGACAACAAATTTACACCCTTCTGAATCAAAATGTTAGGTCTATTAACCTTAATTAACCTTAATTCAAGGATGATTAACGCCCCATTTGCCGCAGAGCGGGTACTTTTGTCAAAAAAAAATTGAAAAGCCATGAAAGAATTATTGGTACTTTTTATGTTGTCCGTCTGTTATATGGGGTTCGATCAATTGCAGGAAGGCGTGGTCATTTATGAACAAAAGGTAAACATGCACCGCCGCATCACCAACCCGGAGATGAAAGCGATGATCCCGGAATACAACACCAGCAAAATGCAGCTGATTTTCAACGCCAGCGAATCTTTGTATAAAAACTTTGAAAGCGAGGAAGAAGATGTGATCGAAGGTGGCAATGGCGCGATGCAATTTCGTATGATGCGCCCCAAAAATGAGATTTACTGCAATACTGCGGCTGCTCAAAAGCTGGAAATGCGCGAATTTATGGGCAAACGCTACCTCATCAAAGGAGAAATTACCCAAACGCCCTGGAAGGTGACCGGTGAAATGGAACAAGTAGCCGGCTACAATTGCATGAAAGCCATGCTCACCGACACTACGGCTCAGGGAGATCTGCGCAACGTCATCGCCTGGTTTACACCGGATATTCCGCTGTCAATCGGCCCCGGAAACTTTGGCTCACTGCCCGGCATGATCCTGAAAGTGGACATCAACGAAGGCGAAACCATCCTGACGGCTGTGAAAATCGATGGTCGTAGCCTGAAAAAGAACGAACTGGAAGCCCCATCCAAAGGAAAAGAGATCACTGAAGAAGAATTCCGCGTCATGGTGGAAGAACAAATGAAGCAAATGGGCGGCTCTGGCAACAGAATGATCATTCGAAATTAAATAAGAGCAAGCCTTCGGAATAAAAGACTATCGATTACTAACCATCGACTGAAAACTTTAAATATCATCATCCGACTAGATCGGTACAATCGTAAGGGTTGTGCCGATTTTTTTTTTACGGATTTAGATGTCAGAAAAAAAACTACGCGTTTCCAGGAACAAACCTTTCGATTTTTGAAATATACCAGGAATAATGTTGAAATATTGTCTCTATAGGATAGGTTTAAAAGCAAATCGCTCAATTCCTTAAATACTAAGTAAAATACACATCTATTAATAACAGCGATAAAAGCCAAAAGTCTAAATTTTGCTCTCATAAAGTTGAATCAATAAAGCATAACACTGATTGCTCAAGCCATAAAATAAAATACTCAAGCCATAAATAGAAATGCAGCTAATATAAAGCTGGCTACACAAGCCATAAAATTAAATCATCAGGGCATTATGCTAAAGCATCAGGGCATTATGCTGAAGCATTAGGGCGTTACGCTGGAGTATCCTGCCATTTTGCCAAACTATCAAAATATTGTGCTGAGTCATCGAGACATTAAGTTGAAGTATTCTAACATTATTTTGAATCATCCTGCCATTTTGCTG
>CAZGAU010000123.1:0-16418 GCA_964523725.1 uncultured Saprospiraceae bacterium | reverse complement strand
GTTGCATCTTTTTTAGGGCTAATATAAGAAATCAACAGCTTTGACCCATTACCAAAAATTTAAAGCAACAGCAAGCCCTGAAAACCGGGCAAAGCCAAGGACTGGCCTACGTTTGGTGGGGTAAGCCTGCCGAGGAAGTTCCGGCTGACCGGTTCGCTACATTCGCTAAAACGAGTTTTAATATTACAAAAGGTAAATATAAAATCATGCTCACCAGCGACGATGGTGTAAAATTATACCTGGATGGAAAATTATTAATAGATCGCTGGGATGTCCATGAGTCCACCGTAGATGAAATCGAGGTCATGCTAAATGGCAGGCACACCATCGAGATCGAGCATTTCGACGCAGGCGGGTTGGCAAATCTGGACTTCAGAATATTACATGATGAATAAAATAAATTGTATAGATTTCATTGTAAAAAATTTAATAGATCACAGAATGAAGAAAAGCTGGAGTTTACAAAATTATGCTATCATTAGTCTCTGTTTGCTTTTATTTATAGCTGCTTGCCGCGATTCTATAAGTAAATCTCTATACGAACAGTTTCCCAAACTATGCAGTGAACAGTTTTTAATGCTTGAAATAAATCAGGAAACTGTATTATATTTCTATGATAATTCTAATCCTGAATTTAATAAAAAATCAATTTTCTTGATTGATAATTTAAAAAACCTTACTTATTATTTAAACCTAAATAAGATTCCGATTCCAATTGCGATAGATAGTCTGAAAGGGGTTGTGTTATGGAATGTGAATGAACAATCAGGCGATATGATCCAACTTTGCTCAAATGACAGCATCATGCCTTTGAATTGGTTAAAGATCCCCGATAAGAGCATAACAGGCGATATTCAACAAATTTTGCTGAGTCATGATATTCCCAAACCAGCGATCGCTTACACCCAAATGAACGAAAATGCCCGGAAAATAAGCCTCCGACAAGTAAATTGTGTGAAGGTGTTGCATGTAGAAGGAGAATGGCTGGCGGTTCATCTTCATTACTTACCCTGCTCAAAGCTTTCTAAATATGACAATTTAGGTATAAATGGCTATGTAAGATGGAAAAAAAATGATTCTTTACTGATTGGTCTGCTTTGATTTTCAGATTTTCAAATATCGCCTGCACGATAATTTTTATCAAACAATCTGATTCGGGTAAACTTTTTTGTGTTTCACCCATTACCATTTTATAACCATTCCCAAATGACAATCATCCTGCGTATTGCAAGCATTGTAGCATCACTTTTTTTCATAGCGCTGCTCAGTTTCACGGGTTGTATGACCTTCCGCGATTCTGACCAAAAGATTGAACAGTATTTTGAGAAACGGGATCAGGAAATCAGCATCCGGCATGTGCCCAATGGGCGCGGCCAGGTTCGGTTTGTGGAAACCGCCAACGCTAAAGTAGATACCCTGCCCCTGATCGTTTTTGTGCACGGTGCGCCCGGCTCAGCGAAAGATTTTCAAAAGTATCTGACTGACAGCACTTTACTCGCGCACGCCCGCATGATCACACTGGATCGCCTGGGGTACGGATATTCCAACTACGGCCATTCCGAGCCTTCCATTGCGAAGCAGGCAGCGGCTGTAAAAACCGTGACCGACCGGTTTGGGGCGGAAGAGCTGATCCTGGTGGGGCATTCATACGGCGGACCGATCGTTGGCAAATTTGCCATGGATTATCCCGGGCAGGCGGATGTGATCCTGTTGCTGGCGCCCGTGATCGATCCTGATTCGGAAAAGATTTTCTGGTACGCCAACTTCGCCAAATGGGGCGCTACGCGCTGGATGCTGTCGAAAGCGCTGCGGGTTTCCGGTGATGAAAAATTCGCCCACCCCGAAGAAATTCGCAAAATCGCTGACGACTGGAACAAAATAAATATTCCTGTCATTCATATCCACGGTATGAGAGACAAGCAACTGGCGCCGGCCAAAGGCAATATCGCGTTCAGCAAAGCACATATTGCGCCGGATTTATTACAACTGACCGTCATTGAAAAGACCGGACATTTAATCCCCTGGACGGATTATGATCTTGTGAAAGAAAAGTTATTAGAGCTTTTGAAAAAATAAAATCATTTATTGCACAGTACGCTGATATTATATAATTTCAATAAAAACATTATGACCATTCAAACCCAAATTAAACCCGACGCCGACCTTTTACTACAATACCGACAGATACGCGAGCAAAGCCTGAGCATCTGCGATCCCTTGCAGGCAGAGGATTTTGTCGTGCAACCCATCACCGATGTGAGTCCACCGAAGTGGCATCTGGGGCATACGACCTGGTTTTTTGAAAATTTTATTTTAGCGGAGCATTACAAAGGATATCAGCATTTTGATAAACAATTAAATTATTATTTTAATAGTTATTATGAAAGTCAGGGCCCCAGGATTTTGCGGAGCAATCGCGGCAACATTACCCGCCCCGGTGTGGAAACCATTCTGCAATACCGTCGGCACGTGGATGAACACATGGAAAAACTATTACAAATGCCGGTGAATCAGGAAGTACGCGACTTCATTACGATTGGTTTGAATCACGAACAACAACATCAGGAATTATTAATTACCGATATTAAATATATTTTGGGTACCAATCCAATGTTTCCGGCTTATATCAAATCGGAAGTGGGAAGTGGGGAGTCGGAAACTGCCAAAGCCGGCTGGATTTCAATGGAGGAAGGCATTTATAAGATTGGTTTTGAGGGAAATGTTTTTTGTTTTGACAATGAGCAAAGCGCACACAAGGTTTATTTACATGAATATAAAATTCAGGACAGACTTGTTACAAACGGTGAATATCTCGAATTCATGCAGGCTGGCGGCTACGAGCACTTTGAACACTGGCTTTCCGAAGGCTGGGAATGGACAAAACAGCTCGATGTAAAAGCGCCGCTTTACTGGTACGAAAAAGACGGGGAATGGCATCATTACACACTAAATGGTTTGCGTAAAATTGAGCTAAATGAGCCGGTGACGCACGTAAGTTATTTTGAAGCCGATGCCTATGCGCGCTGGCGCGGGCTGCGCCTTCCGACCGAATTTGAATGGGAAGCTGCATGTAATTATTTACATCATGATATTCCGGTGGATGGAAATTTCCTGGAAACGCAGCATTATCATCCGGTTGCAAAGCAACATGGACAAGACACCCAAATGTTCGGCAATGTGTGGGAATGGACGGGCAGCGCATACTTGCCATATCCAAATTTCCCAAGGTTGAAGGGCGCGCTGGGCGAATACAACGGCAAGTTTATGGTGAATCAGATGGTGCTGCGCGGAGGATCTTGCGCCACGCCACGCTCGCACATTCGCCCGACGTACCGCAATTTTTTCCAGACCGACAAGCGCTGGCAGTTCATGGGCTTCAGGCTCGCTAAATAACTAATAACCAACATCAAACATCAAATCATGCCTCCAACCACACAAGAAAAAAAGCAGCGCAAGACAGACCCTCAATTCGCGCATGACGTGTTGACCGGTCTGGCTCGTTCGCCCAAGAAATTATCATCTAAATATTTTTATGATGAACAGGGCGACAAATTATTTCAGGATATCATGCAAATGCCCGAATATTATTTAACGGATTGTGAATATGAAATCTTTGAAACACACCGGCAAGCGATTCTGAATACCATCGGCAAGAAACCTTTTCAACTCATCGAGCTGGGCGCAGGCGATGGCTACAAAACGAAGGTGTTACTCCGGCATTTTTTATCGCAAAAAGCTGATTTTCAGTACCGTCCGATTGACATTTCGCCAAATGTATTGCTCGAACTGGAGAACGACCTGAAGCAGGATTTGCCAGAACTAAGGGTTGAAAGTCTCACAGGAGATTATTTTGAAATGCTCGACAAACTCAGCGCCGACACCAAAATGCGCAAGGTTTTGCTCTTTATCGGCGCCAATATTGGTAATCTCACGCGCGAGCAGGCGGCGGACTTCCTGAAAAAACTCAACCAGAGCATGGCCAAGGGCGACCTGTTGCTGATCGGTTTTGATTTGAAAAAGGATCCGGAAATTATTTTACAGGCATATAATGATCCAGCAGGTATCACGGCAGAATTCAACCTGAACCTGCTGCGCCGTATTAATCGCGAACTGGGCGCCAATTTTGATCTAAAAGCTTTCAAACACTGGGAAACTTATAATCCCGCTACCGGTGAAACAAAAAGTTATTTAGTAAGCACTCGTAAACAAAATGTTATTATACAAGGGCAAACGATCTTATTTGATGCCTGGGAAGCGATCGATGTGGAATTATCGCAAAAATACAGCCTGCGCGAAACGGAAGAATTGGCTGAAAGTATCGGTTTCAAGGTCGTAAAACATTATTTCGATCACCGCAATTATTTTGTGGACACGTTCTGGAAGAAATAAAATGAGTAATAAAAATTCAAATGGCTGAATGGAGTGTTGCCTTCAGCCATTTTTATTTAGTTCAATAAATATCTTTAAGACAAATCTTTAATTTTCTTTCCGACAAATGCCTTGTAGGTTAATGGTTCACCGTGAATATTATACCGGTGTATATATTGCTTCGAGTCTTTTACTTCGAAATATTCTTCCGTAAGAGCTTCGATGGCTTCCTGAAACCCCGTATCGTCCTTGGAAGTCAGGAATTTATCGCGGATGTTGAACACAATCCAGCCGCCATTTTCTACCATATCAAATGCCCCCATGAAAGCCTCAGGCGGAATATCGCCAAAGCCCAGGGCAGCCACGGTTACCAGCGTATTGAAGCGATATTCCTGAAATTTCTCCTCTTCCTTTTTACTCAAATTTGTAAAATCAGAAATATAATAATCATCATACACACCGGCGCGGTCGCGCAGTACAGCCTGCTTTGCTTGCGGTATAATATCCGATCCGACAACCAGCTCCGCGTTCCGGTTGGCAAATTCCTCCCCAACCATGCCATTGCCGGCGCCCAGGTCGAGCACACGCAAATCTTCTATAGTCTGGTCGGTATCTCCCAATTGTGCTTCCAGCAGATTCACCACCACTTGCGGCGATTGGCATTTCAATTTCTTGTAAAACACTTGTTCGTACAAGCCCGGAATTTCGAAAATACGGTCGTATTCATGAAATAAAATTTTGGTTTCCTGCCCGTTGTGTTGGAGGAACAGAAATTCCTCGTCCTGATCGAGCTTATCTTCGACATTTGGAAAATGAAACTGGTAATTTTCAGTTACCTTTGTTAAAGGAGGTTCTGGCATCTTCATGTTTTAAAAATTGTTGTATTTACAAATAATAATTTGAGCATTGGAAGTGAGGTAATCTAATTTTTTTGCCCATTTATGCAATTATTTTGATGAAATATTTGCAATACAATCATTCTTTACAACAATTTTATAATTTCATTTACCAATTATGTTGTTTGTATTTAGTTGATATTCAGTAAAATAAGCCCGATGTATCAAGGATTCAGGCGGGCAAAAATAATGCCGGCGATGGTTGCTTGTAAAATTCCATAAAAAAACCAGGACAGTACCATCGTGATAGATACCGAAATTGCGCTGAAGGTGATCCACATAGAAGGAAGCGTAGCCACGAGCCCATACACGATGCCCAATTCCAAACCACGAACGAGCATCACACCATCAAATGAGCTTTTGAAACGCTCCCAAAACCAGGACAGCGCCAGGCTCAGAATAAAAGGATGTGCAAAAAATAACAGTGCCCGATCACTCCCCGGCCAAAAAATCGGGTTGTAATATTCTTCGACCAAATTCGGAAAAAAGTTAATACTCACATAAAGAATGCCATAGCTCAGTACAAGCAGAACGACTCCGGCAGCTAAGCCAGGAAGGATAATTTTTTTCATCTGTTTGATTTTGTTTGATTTATAGAATATTCCTTAGGACAAGGTAAGGGAATCTGGCGCATGGTGAAATGAGAAAAATCACTGTAGTGATGAAACGAAGTGAGTCTCGAAGATGTTTAAAATATTTCGAAATTTTATTTATTTTTAAAACAATGATATTTCTATTAAATTTTTGATAAAAATAAAAACAGAAATCGCTCCGTTATTACACAATATCATGATCGTCCCACTTCTTTTCTTTAATTTTCTCCATTTCCTTTAGGGTAAGTTTCTCTTCAGATTCTTCTTTTTCTGTTGCATCCCCGTATCCTTCTTGTTTCAGCCGGATTATTTCTTTTTGGAGTTCTACGGCTTCCCAATCTTCCGTTAAAATATTGGTACCTGGCAGCCCAAAAACGCTAAAGTAATGAATGGCTAAACCAATCCCCCAGGGCAACAATGGAAAGAAAAACCAAAGATCCTCGTCATGCCCCATCGTCAGCATATTCATCAGGAAAAAAAACAAACCCACAGATAGAAACACAGCGAAATGCGTATAAAATCCTTTCTTTTTTTTAACGCGCGCTCTGGCTTTTTTGATAATTTGATCTTCCATGGAAATACTTGATTTATTCAATGAAGATAAGGGATTTTTAAAAATATGAAAGGGTTTTATCGCAATAATGTAAAATCACCATCTATAATGACCGTACGCCCATCCACTAGTTCTACTTCTGCGGAAAAGACAAATACCGCAGGATTCATCAGTATTCCGTTGTGGTAGCCATCCCAGCCAAACTGCGGGTCGTTAGGCTGGAAAGGACCGGCTTCATATACACGGTCGCCCCAGCGATCGAAGATCATAAAACTTTTGATTTCCTTCACCGTTTGCCCGGCAAAAAGCATAAAAACATCGTTGACCCCATCACCATCGGGCGTGAAGGCATTAGGTGCAAAGAGCGCGATTGTTTCATTTACAAATACTGTCACCTGGGCGGTGGCCACGCAGCCATTGGTACCTGTCACTTCTACGGTGTAAATGGTGGTACGTACCGGTGTAACCGTTCTTTCCAGGGTATTTGTGGAATCGGTCTCCTCTACGGTTTTCCAGACAATGGAAAGAAAATCAGCTGGAATAGTATTTACAAACAATTCGGTGGAATCGCCGAGATCAATTTCTACGTCTTCGCTTAGTTCGATCTGAATGGTATCCGGCGCTGGAATCATTACCTGTGATTCCCATTCGCAGCCATTTCTGTCCTGTATGACCAGATCATAAGTACCGGTAGCCAGGTTTTCAAAGATATTTTCGGAAGTAAAAGGTGAATCAAAAAGTGAATAAACATAAGGCGCGGTGCCGCCGTTGATCGAATCGATCGTCACGCTGGCGCTTGCCCTGGAAAAGCAATTCGGTTTTACAATCGAAAAAAAGACCTGCTCAATCGGACGCTCGGTGGCTTCCACCAGAATGCTGGCTTCGCCAGTGCAACCATTATCGGCCCGGGTGACGGCTACAGTATAAGTGCCGCTCTTTCCAACTGTCGCTGCGATGCTATTTTGTCCACTTAGGATCGTGCCGTCCTGGGTACGCCAGGCATAAGAAAAACCACTTCCTCCTGTGGCACTGGCCACAAGCTGGGTACTTGTAATTTCGCAATCCAATGCAGTTGGCGGAGCAATTGTCACCGTTGGCGGATCGATCTGAGCAGCGACATTCACCAAAATGGAATCGGTACAACCATTGCCCTGACTGGTGACAAACAATCTATAATCACCTGGCGTTGAAACAGTTATTGCGGAGGTGGTTTCAGGCAGAACGGTGCCGTTGGGAGCAATCCATCGAAACGCAAGTCCACCGGTACCCACAGAATTTCCTGCATCAATGCGGGTTTGAGTACGCAAGCAAGTGATTGGTTCTACGGGTAATGTTGCAATATCCGGTTTTTTGAAATCGGCATTTACTTCGACTGTATCTCGAGTTGTACAACCATTTTGAGGATCGGTGACCATCAGCTCAAACATACCACCCGTGCTGGTTTGTACGCTTGCCTGAGTCAGATTTCCCACGATCTGACCATTGATCGCCCGCCAGAAATATTGAAGCACAGCGCCGGTTTGTGAAGTAGAATTGCTGCCGTCCAGCGTTGCAATGTTGTTATTACAATCAAGCAGATCACTGCCAGTGTTGGCAATCACCGCCGTTGGTGCGTCGTTGCTCCGGCTGACAGCAATAGCATCCTGGGCACTGCAACCGTTGGCAATATTGGTTACCAGCAGGATATAAGCTCCGGGCGCATCCACGGTTGGAGTTGAAGTATTCGCTCCGGAAACAATATTGCCATCCGGAGTTGACCATTGATATTGTAAATTGTTGCCAATCACCTGCGGGTTCAATTGAATGCTGGAAACCACGCAGCTCAGGGTCGTATCAGCCCCCGGAAAAATGATCGGGGTCTCTGTATTTTGCAGAATTTCGACACTATCCATACTGACACAACCATTATCCGAATTTGTCACCGCCAGCATGTAAGTATCTGGCTGTGAAACAGTTGGACTTAGTGTTCCGGGATTTTCAATCGGGCTTCCATTTCTGGCCGTCCACAGGTAAGTGTAATTTCCATTGGCGGGCGTTACAGCGCCATTCAAAACCAGATCGGGCTGATTGCAAGCTAAAGTATCATTTGCGCCGGCTTCGACGACAGGTGCGGAGCGATTATCACTAACCGTGACGATCCGGGAAGCGCTGCAACCGTTGTCCTGATTGGTGATTTCAAAAACATAACGCCCTGGGGTAGTGACATTCAGTGTCTGGCTATTGATACAATTAATCGGATTGTCATTGGCATCCAATTCGCACCACCTGGCCTGGAAATTGCCGTTTGGAGGAGCAGCCCCAGTTAAGACAATCGTTTCGTTAATACAGGTCAAAGATGTATCCGGGATCATCGGAATCACCGGCAAATCATCAGACGTGACCGTCACACTATCCGCAGCTGAGCAGCCATTCTGGCTATTTCTGACCGTTAAAACATAAACCCCTGCGGCGTTTACCGTTGGTGTAAGCGTATTTGAACCTGAGACGACGTTTCCGTTGGTAGTGGTCCAATTGTATGCAAAATTTGCACCCGTAGAAGAACCCGCTCCGTTGAGTGAAGCAGTCGGAGAATTACAAGTTATTGCAACTGAAACGCCCGCCTCCGCTGTTGGTTTTATCGTATCAATGCTGACAACTACCGAATCGGTAGCAATACAACCTGTCATCACGTTCAGCACTTCCAGATAATATGTATCTGGTTGATTGACAGTGATCCTTGGCTGATTGTTTGGTGAAATGGGCACTCCGCTCTTAGCCATCCAGATTGGTACATAATTCGGGCCTGTAGAAGTAGCATTCCCACCGATAGTCACAGAGGGTTGGTTGCAATTGATAAGACCATCTGCTCCGGCATCTGCGGAGGGTAGCGTAATATTTTCGACGACAACAAAGTCCAATGAAGTAGAAAAATTAGTACTGTTGGTCACCGTCAAAGTGTAGGTTCCTGGCGCATTCACAGTCGGGGTTAGCCCATCCGTTCCTGAAACAAAGTTTCCGTCAAGGGTCGTCCACACAATGGTGCAATCGTTGCAAGATGCACAAAAAGTAGCCTGGAGCATGACGCTCGTATTAATGCACGTCAAGGTGTCGGGCTGGCTACCCTGCACGCAGATGTCGCAGTTTTGCTTCACAACGATCGCGGTATCGCTTACGCTGCAATCATTATCCAGATTTCTGACTGTAAAGATGTAATTTCCTGCGGCATTCACTTGTACAACCGGTTGATTTGGAGAGGATTGAATACCCGGCCCAGACCAATCGTACATATAATTTCCATCCGGAGGATCCACGAATGCCTGCAGGGTCAGGAAATTGGAATTACAGGAAATCAAGGTATCACCAAAAGTAATAGTAGGAACGCCTTGTTCTACCCGCACCTCCACCGAATCCCGTGCGGAGCAGCCGGTAACAATATTTACAACCTCCAGAAAATAGCGCCCCGGTTGGGTTACCAGTTCAATTACGTTATTGCCGATCAGGGCACCCGTAGCATTGGTCCAGATATAACGGATATTGGTGCCTTGCTGAGATCCGCTTCCATCCAACACCGCCTCAGGTGCACCGCAGGTGATCAGGCCGGCATCGCCGGCGTCGGCAATGGGGATCGTGATATCAAGAGCGACCGTAGTCAATGAAGTATCCGCGCACCCGTTGTTCGCATCTCTCACGATCAAGGTATAAGTTCCGGGCGCATTTACGGTTACCGTTCGCTGATTAGTTGGGCTTACAAAATTTCCACCCTGGGTTTGCCAGAGGTACGTAATATTTGGACCCGATGAAGTATTATTCCCGCCAAGGGTTACGGTTGGTTTATTACAATTGATCGTATCGCCATTTCCGGCATTGGATATTGGCACACTCAAATCCTGATTGACCGTCACCGAAGCTGTATCGGCACAGAGTCCGCTGGCACTTGTAACAATCAACTGATAAACACCGGGAGCATTCACCACTGGAATCAAGGTTGTTGCTCCGCTTACGATTCCCGGTCCTGTCCATTGGTAGCGCACGCCGCCGCCCTGGGAAGAACCGCTGGCATTCAAAGTAACCTGTCGATTTGTGCAGCCAAGGGTTGTTGGCGGTGCAATAGTTGCAACTGGGGGATTATTCGTGTTTTGCACAATCGTCACCGTATCCCGAGCTGTACAGGCAACGCCATTGGCAGTTTGTGTAACCTGCAGGAAATAATTTCCGGGATTGCCAATCTCCAGCGTGGGCGTGGTGCCAATCTGCGTGCCACTGGCATTGAACCATTGAAAAGACAAAGTTCCAACCGGCGTGGAGCCGTTGCCATCCAAAGTGACGGAAGCATTGTTACAATCAAGATTACCAAAAGTAGTGATGGTAGCCTGCGGCCGCAATACAGACAAGGACAGGTTCACCGTACTATCACAGCCCAGGGCTGAAGTAAGCACAATTTCGTAACTGCCCGCCACGGTAAAGGTGTCATTTCCAACCCGGTATGTCCCGCCCGGGCAAATGCTCGCAGTAACATTGGTTTCAATGGAGGTAAGCACCGTCAAATTCAAATTGACCGTGCTGTCGCAGCCATTGGAACTGGTCAGAATATTGGAATAATTACCACTGGTTTTATAAACCGAAGTACCAACCACCACCGAATCGCCCATGCAAATGGTTTGGGTCAGATTGGTAATCGTCGGATCTACTACCGACAAAGTTAAATGTACAATGCTGTCGCAACCACTGGTTCCAGGGATCGTAACGTTGTATTGGCCGGCCGTGTTATAGGAATTGCTACCGATTCGAAAAGTCTCCCCGCGACAAATCGTTTCATCCAGAAATGTCGTATCTCCTGGTGCAGAAATGATCACATCCACACAATTGGGGGTGATATTTCCACAATACAACAAAAGATTTCCATTCAATTGCTGCCGCAAGGTGCTCAAAGGCTGCGTGCCGGGCGCCGGAAAACTATCGCGATCTGTTTTTTTGTAGGATAAACCGCACACCGTATAAGTGCCGGGCGCGTAATTGCGCAAATCCGCCAATGAATCATACGCTAGAATCGCATCGTTCTGACTGATAATGTAAGTATAAGCGTATTCGCTTGTATCCGGCGGAAGGGACGCATACACCGGCGGAATGTTCAAATCCAGCGCAGCGCTGCCTTCACAGGCATTTACATCAGGATAGGAAGCCAGGCTCCCGGCATCAGCAAAGCAACAGATAAAACCGCGTTCATCACACAAGCGCAAACGAAAATTGACAATCGCACCCTGATAAACCGAAGGGTTATTCCGCACCGTAATCGTCCACTGCCCGTTGATAGGGCCGGTGTTAAAATCTTCCAGACAGCCCATGAAAGGATAGTAGGAGCCCGTATATCTACCACCGCTCACGAAATTTCGGGGCTGATTGTTGTCCCATTTTGCTACATAGCCACTATCCGGCTGCGCGGTAGCAGCACAAGGTACAAAAGTAATATCCCAACGAGCACCAAAGGTAAATGCCAATGCATCCGGCGAATTCGGCCCCATCAACTGTACCATTTGCCCGGACGGAGAGGTCACCCACAATTCCATATTCTCCACAAACTGGTGCAGAAACTCTATTTCAATACCACAAATACCCTGATTAGGATCGGCAAGATCATTATTCACCACATCCGCCACATCAAACCTATACGTTTCTGTTCTATTGGTACCAATCCGAATAGTATCGACGATGCCGCAGTTCTGGCCGAACGCGAGCCACGGAAGGACTAAGATATGCCACAGGATTAAAAATCGTCTCATAGTTATGGGATGTGCAAGCTGTTTCTTGAGACTGGACGGTAGATATTAGATGTTAGACTTAGATATTAGAAATTTCTTTTTTTCAAAATCTAAGGTCTTTTGTCTATCGTCTAAGGTCTTTTTACAAACAGCTTCCGACGCATGATTTTGGGATTAAACAGTTTCAGTGCTCATAGTTTTATGGCTTCGAGCACCGGTTTAACCAATGCTTGTTCTCAGGGCAGTAATTCGGTTTATGGGTACAACGCAATTTGCGTCCTGTTTGATACTTCAAACTCCAAAATTAGCATAATTTCTTTGAAGCACTTTCAAATTTCACAGAAAGCTTAGCGCTTTTGGATGACAAATGGTCGAATCATTGTACCGGTTTCACTTTTGATTTCCAGCCAGTAAGCACCTGACGGCAAATGAGTCCAATCCATCGTTTCTGACCACGCGCCCAGAGAGAAATCGATTTCCCGCTTGTGTAATTGCTGCCCAAGTGCATTGCTTACACGCAGCATCAATGCAGCCTGAGGCGTGCCCGCCAAAAACAACTGGAATCTTCCAGCATTGGGGTTTGGAGATAGTTGCATTTGTGATAAAAAAACAGGGTGAGTCACAGCAGTTGTCATCAGCACAACCGTTTGTTGGATAGTTGCAGTGTCACATTTATTTATAACAGTCAAATTCACCGGGTAGTTTCCTGATGTCTGATAAATATGTTTAGCAATTGCTTGATTTACAGTCGTTCCATCACCAAAATCCCAGGTGTATTGCCAGTCGGAGTGGATGGTTTCAGGTTGAAATTCGACTTCCAATCCGTTCACTTCGTAAGTAAAAGCGGCCGCTGGCAATGTTTCCACAGAAATATGGTCTTCCAGCACCAGCGAATCGGCGCCCCAAAAGTTTTCTACTGCTAATTTTACCGGATAAGTACCTCTTTTTGAATAAATTACTCTCGGATTTTTATCTTCTGAATACGCCGGCTCTCCGCCTGGAAAATACCAGCGTCGCGTTGTGGGCGTCCCATTGGAAAGCTCCGTAAATTGTACGATCACTGGCGCACATCCTGATTGAATATCGCTCATAAAATTCGCCGTTGGCGCTATTCCATTCACATTTACCGTTTGTACCAAAGTATCACTACCGCATTCATTGGTCACTACGAGTGTTACATCAAAATTTCCAGGACTTTCAAAAACATGTACCGGATTCTGCAATTCACTGTGCTTGCCATTGCCAAAACTCCAGCGATAAATTGTTGCATACAGTGATTCATTGGAAAAATTGACCTCATTTTCCGTTCGCGTAAAGCTATAATTTGCCACAGGTTTGCTCTTTACTGTAATAAACCCGTTCTTCGTGATCATTGCATTGCCTGCCGCATTTCGCGCCACCAAACTTACTTTGTAAATGCCGGGCTGAGTGTAAGTAATCCGTGGATTTTTCTCAGCAGAAAAGGCTGGCACGCCCCCGGGAAACTGCCATTCAAAACTCGTCGCATTCTCCGATGATTGATTCACGTAATCTATGGCTAAAGGCACGCAACCTGTGGTAACAGAAGCGCTAAATCCGGCGCTTGGAGCGGTAATAATGTTTACAATCTGCATAATCGTATCTGCGCTGCAATCATTCCACGCGATCAACCGCACTTCATACATTCCATCTTTGCCAAATTGATGCGTAGGATTGCGTGCTGTACTGGTGTTGCCATCGCCAAAATTCCAAAGCCAGTTTTCGGCATTGCTCATCTCATTTGTAAAAGAAACAATCGACGAGCCCAGCGTGGCACTGACGGTAAAATCTGCTTCCGGTCTGTTTTTTACAATAATGTAAGCCTCGTGCTTTAAAGTATCACTGCCAACGGGATTGCTGGCAACCAATTGCACGCGGTAAGTCCCCGCTTCCGAAAAAGTAACCTGCGGGTTTTTAAGCAAAGTTACCAATGTATCGCCTCCGGCAAAGGTCCACTCCCAACTGTTCGCTGTTCCCAAAGATTGATTCGTAAATTGTACAGTCAAAGGGGCGCAGCCCGACGTAACATCCGCTGAAAACGCTGCTACAGGCGCAGGAATATTGTCACAACCACCAATACAAGCTGGAATTGTCAGCGCGGTATTTAAATAATTGTGAATCGCATTTTTAGAAGCGGTTGACCACTCGCTGTGATTGCGAATAATTGGCGACATGATGTAAGAGGTGCCGTTGGGATCGTGCAGTGCATTGAAATTATGCCCTAATTCGTGTGCCTGTAAGGTTCTTGTTATTGCCAGATTGGGCGTATAGCGCCGCAATACCTGATACCGCTGATTGCTGCACACCGATCCGTAATACCCTCCGCCTACAATATTATTATCCATGGCTCTTCCGGTCCACAAACAGGCAAGATCGTAAGGAATACCGCTAAATCCGCCGGCATTTCCCCAATTCCTGAATTCGGCAAGCACTTGCAAATAATTGGTTAAAGGTTCCCAGGGATCGCAGGTATCACAAGTAGAAACATAAAGCCCGGTTGCTTTGAAACGAATGGTATAATTAAATTCATCGTCGTAATTGGTATGCACCAGATTCAAAATTCCCAGTACGTAGTTCTCTAATTCTTCAACGCTTCCGGAAAGTTGTAACATCTGATAGTCTGCCGCTAAAGCAATTTCCAAAGTATAGCATTCACCTGCGGCTTTTTCCAGTTGCGGTTTGGTTTCAAAATGCGCCAGTTCGGTTGCCGCGCAATGCCCTCCGGGATTCGGCAACACATCTTCGGCTTTGTACAAAATATAAGTGTCAAATCCGGCGCTGCGACCAAAACGTTTTGCCGGCTCTATGAACCACGTCGCCTCATCTAACTCAAACATGCCATAAATAAAGCCTTCTGCCAGGCTTATCCGGCAAGAGCCAGTCTCGCTGCCTTTTACCTGACCGCTGAATGCTTTTATTGGACTTGCCTCTTGCTCTTGCACGCCTTTCTCACTTAAAACCTGAATTTTAAAAGCTTTTCCGCGAATCTCCTCTGCTTGTAAATGCAATTCCCAGCGCTGGTCTGTGCCAAACTCCAGGGTTAAAACAGGATGATCCGGGTTTTTCTTAATCCACTCCAGCAAAGCACGACTATCAAGCGAGACAATCTGATAATCCTTTAATTCTTCTTCCAATGCAGGAAGCTTTTGCTCTATGGATTTAGCAAAAAAAGTATTTTGAGCAGCCGCATTTACAGTAGCAAACGTCCATAACAGCAAAAAAATCAGCCGAAACGTCAGGTAAAATACATTCATAGTCGATCATTTGAGCAAACCCGGGGACGAAACCGGTAGTCTGTTCGTTTGTTAGAATTAACCGGATCAAGCTGGTTTGAAATGGTGGAGTATAATTGTTTGCAAATTACGAATTATTTTTCCAATATACCATCATTCGCAGTTTTGCTAAATCCGGGTTACCTTTACCAAAAAATTTTCAATCGAATGAAAAAAGTAATAAAAATCAGTGTGTTGTTGATAGCTTTTTGTGGATTGCTGTACGCGCACGCCGATGCGCAAAGCCGCAATAGCAAAAAAGAAAATGCCTTCACCAGCCGGCTCTGGTATGGTGGCGGATTGAATCTCGGCTTTTCCGGCAGTCAGTTTGAAAGTATTTTTCAGTTGGGTGTTTCTCCGATGGTGGGTTACAAGATTTTTGAAGAATTCTCCATTGGTCCGCGCGTTGGTATCCAGTATTCGCATTATCGCTCCAATCTTGGCGGACGCACAGAGACCGCTAATCCGTTATCCTGGGCTGCGGGGGTATTTTCTCGCTACAAAATCATGCGTACGATCTTTGCCCACGCCGAATACGAGTTTGAGAACGCCGCGCTCTTCAGTTATGGTGTGGATGGTTTGGAAGTGTTGCGCCGCGAACGCAGCAATTTTTACGTAGGCGCCGGTTACAACAGCGGCAGTACCTTTGGTTATGAAATTGTGTTGCTCTATAATACCCTGCAACCTCAAAATGAAATAGAATCACCGTTCCGACTGCGGGTAGGTTTTACCTACAATTTTTAAGGCATGAAAAATTTAAGTGTCCTGCAATTTAAAATTGCAGGACACTTTCCATTTAAATAATTATTACATTTTATTAAACGCCTTGATCTTTATTAGAACACATTGCTGTATTTCTTAAATACCCTGACTACATATTGGATTTCCCTTTGATATTTGTTTAACTCCCTCTTGCATTTATTACATGCCCTTTGATATTTATTTTTACGCTTTGATTTCCTGCAAGTCTCCTCTTATATTTA
>CAZGAU010000122.1:12645-16515 GCA_964523725.1 uncultured Saprospiraceae bacterium | reverse complement strand
AATAAAGCTTTATTGCATTACTATTTTCGTAGCAAGCAAAAGTTATTTGATATTATTTTTCAGGAAACCAAAAACAAAATGCTGCCCCGGGTGAAAGAGATTTTTGAGTCGGATTTGCCTTTTTTTGATAAAATTGAAAAGTTTGTGCATAGTTATTTCGATCTACTAAATGAAAATCGGTTTTTGCCACTTTTTATTATAAATGAAGTGCATAAAAATCCGCAAAAATTTGCCGAACAGACCGGATTTATAGAAGTAATTCGCCCGACCATGATGATTTTTGTGCAGCATTTGAATGAAGAAATCGAACAAGGAAGAGTAAAGCCGGTCGCTCCGATGCAATTGTTAATGAATATCATGTCTATGTGCATCTTTACATTTTTAGGCAAACCAATGTTTCAATTGATGACCAGTATGGACGAAATGCAATACCAAATATTCATTCAGCAACGAAAACATGAAGTGGTGCGCTTTGTAATTGATGCGATCAAGGTTTAAAATTTTTTGCAGCTAATTTAACCAAAAAGTTAAATCATCAGATAAATTAACCAATGAATACTATCCGCATTTTTCTAATACTTTTAATCAGTTCTGTTGGGCTTCGTGCCCAGCAGGCTGCTTTGACGCTGGAACAGTGCTACGAATGGGCACGTGCCAATTACCCGACGATCAATCAATTAAGGCTACTCGATCAAGCTAATCAGTTGCAAATCAAAAACTTGAACAAGAATTACTTGCCGACCCTGGAACTCAATGCCCAGGCGACTTGGCAATCGGATGTGACCGAGCTGCCCATTGAGGTGCCGGTTCCGGGATTTGAGGTGCCTACGATCAGCAACGATCAGTACAAAGCCACGCTTGAATTGCGCCAAACCCTTTGGGACGGAGGCGTCACAGCTCGCTCAAAAGAAGTGCAAAGCGCTGCTAATCAGGTAGAAAAACAACGCGCAGAGGTGGATTTGTACAGCCTTCGCAACCGCGTCAATCAGGCCTATTTCAGCATTTTACTCGCCGATGAGCAAAGTCGTTTGAATCAGATTTTGCAGGAAAATTTGCAGGCGCGAATCCAGAAAATGCAGGCCGCTGTTGCCAATGGCGCCGCTACCCGTGCGGATTTGAATACGCTGCGCGCCGAATTACTCAAAGCAGAGCAGCAGGAAATAGAAATTCGTTCCAATCGCCGGTCAGCGATGGACGTGCTTAGTTTGTTATTGAATCGAGAACTAAATGAAAATACACAATTTATTAAACCTCAAATTCAACAAGTAAATGAAAATCCTGAAATCACTCGACCTGAATTAACGCTTTTTCAATCTCAAAATCAACTGTTTACAGCACAAAGCGATTTGCTTCCCGCACGGAATCTGCCTAGGCTAAGTGCCTTTGCCACAGGCGGTTACGGGCGCCCCGGCTTGAATTTCCTATCCAATGATTTTGAATTTTATGCGATTGCAGGGGTGGGGTTGAAATGGAATTTCTCGGAACTTTACAACGGCAAGCAAAGCAACGACCGCCAGCTTCTGATCATTCAGCAGCAGCAAGTGGACTTGCAAAAACAGGCTTTTTTGTTGAATACCAATACGCAATTGCGACAATTGTCGAATGAAATTACCAAACTTCAGGATTTTTTGGAAAAAGACCGGCAACAGATCGAGCTACGCGAATCCATTCGGCAAACCGCTGAGGCTCAGCTCGATAACGGCATCATTACACCGGCAGATTATTTAACCGAATTAAATAATGAAAATCAAGCAAAATTAAATCTGGCAATCCACGAATTGCAATTGCTCCTGGCACGAGCGAATTATAAAGTAAGCAGTGGGCAATAATTGTGTTAATGTGGGTAAAAAATATCAAATTATTTCAAAAATCATTATGTGATTACGTAAAACATGATATAAACATGAGAAAGTATTTGATAATAAGTATCATAGCCATCATGTGGCAAGGTTGTAACAACGGTAACGGCGAGTTCGACGCCACGGGCACTTTCGAAGCCAATGAGGTCATCATCTCTGCGGAAGTGGGGGGCAGATTGCTGAAACTCAATGTAGAAGAGGGTTCTACGCTTGAAGCCGGACAAAATATTGGCGAAATCGATTGCAGCAACCTTAGTCTTCAAAAGCAACAAGCGCTGGCCAGGATCGACGCTTTGAGCGAAAAAACCAACGATGCCAGGCCGCAAATCCAGATTTTGCAGGAGCAAATCACCGCTCAGAAACAGCAAATTGCCGTGCAAACGCAACAACTCACCGTGCTGGAACGCGAGCAAAAACGCATTCAAAATCTTGTAAAAGCGGATGCCGTGCCTACCAAACAACTCGACGATATCAACGGACAAGTGGACGTGCTGGAACAACAAATCAACGCGGCCCAAAGCCAGGTACAAGTGCTTCAGGAGCAGATCAAATCGCAGCGCGAGATAGTCGCCATTCAAAACCGAGGTATTCTCAGCGAACGCGACCCGATGAAAGTGCAGGTTGCTCAGTACGACGATCAGTTGCAAAAATGTACGTTGACCAATCCGGTGCAAGGGACGGTACTTACGACCTACGCCGAACCCAATGAAATTACGGCTCCCGGCAAACCGCTTTACAAAATCGCCGATTTGTCTGAACTGACTTTGCGTGCGTATATCACTGGTAATCAATTGCCTAAGGTGAAGCTCAACCAACAGGTGCGCGTAATGGTGGATGATGGCGAAGGCGGTTATCAA
This sequence comes from uncultured Saprospiraceae bacterium, assembly GCA_964523725.1. Taxonomy (GTDB): domain Bacteria; phylum Bacteroidota; class Bacteroidia; order Chitinophagales; family Saprospiraceae; genus JADJNW01. The sequence continues at coordinate 13,799 of CAZGAU010000122.1, read as the reverse complement.
GAAATGCCGGGCACGATCACCTGGATTGCCGACAAGGCTGAATTTACACCAAAATCGATCCAGACCAAGGAAGAGCGCCAGAACTTAGTGTATGCGATCAAAGTACGCGTAAAAAACGATGGCTATCTGAAAATCGGGATGTACGGGGAAGTTTTGTTTCAATAAATTAATATATTGAAAAGCTAATATATTTAGCTGTCTCTTTATCAATTTTTCAACCAGTCAACGAAAGCCATGAGTGCAGTTCAAATCAATAACATCACCAAAACCTACGACAAAGGCAAGATCAAAGCCTTGCAAGGGGTGTCTTTCGCGGTGGAAGAAGGCGAGCTTTTTGGTTTGATCGGCCCGGATGGCGCAGGGAAGACCACGCTTTTCCGCATTCTCACTACGCTATTGGTGCCGGAGAGCGGCGAAGCCAGGGTGCTGGACCTCGATACCGTCAAAGATTATCAGGCAATTCGCAAGCTGGTAGGCTATATGCCGGGGCGTTTTTCATTATATCAGGACATGAGCGTGGCTGAAAACCTGGAGTTTTTTGCTACGGTTTTTAATACCACCGTCGAAGAAAATTATCATTTGATAAAAGATATTTACGTACAAATCGAGCCATTTAAAGATCGCAAAGCCGGCGCGCTTTCCGGCGGGATGAAGCAAAAACTGGCGCTCAGTTGTGCTTTGATTCACAAGCCCAAGGTTTTGTTTCTCGACGAACCGACCACCGGCGTGGATGCCGTTTCGCGCAAGGAATTTTGGGAAATGCTGAAAAACCTTAAAAGTCAAGGCATTACGATTCTGGTTTCCACGCCATATATGGATGAAGCCAGTCTTTGCGACCGGGTTGCGCTGATTCAAAAGGGTGAAATCCTGGATGTAAATACGCCCCGAGAAATTATTAATAATTATAATAAACCATTATGGGCGGTGCGCTCGGATCATATGTACCGATTACTCAAGGATCTGCGCGATTACGAAGCGACCGATAGTTGCTTTGCTTTTGGTGAATATCATCATTTAACCTTGAAACGTAAAGACATCAAAGCTCCTGATATTGAAGATTATCTGCGAAAACACGAACATCATAATATTGAGGTGAGTGCGATTGAACCCAATATCGAAGATTGTTTTATGGCATTAATGAAAGTTTAAAAGTT
>CAZGAU010000122.1:0-12545 GCA_964523725.1 uncultured Saprospiraceae bacterium | reverse complement strand
CGATTGAACCCAATATCGAAGATTGTTTTATGGCATTAATGAAAGTTTAAAAGTTCAATAGTTCAAAGTTCAATAGTTCAATAGTTCAATAGTTCAAAGTTCAATAGTTTAAAGCAAAATAAATGGATAAGGCTGTTATTAAAACAAATAAGCTTACCAAGCGCTTCGGCGATTTTACCGCGGTGGACGCGATTTCATTTGAAGTGGCGCAGGGCGAGATTTTTGGCTTTCTGGGCGCGAATGGCGCCGGGAAAACGACGGCCATGAAAATGCTCTGCGGGCTGTTGTCGCCTACTTCCGGTGCGGCTTCGGTGGCAGGTTATGATGTGTTTCGGCAAGCGGAAAAGGTCAAGCAAAACATTGGCTACATGAGTCAGAAATTTTCTTTATACGAGGATTTAACTATTCGTGAAAATATTCGCTTGTACGGTGGAATTTACGGACTAAATAAAAATGATTTACATCATAAAAGTAATGATTTAATTAATAGACTTGGTTTGGAAAGCGAGGCGGATAAGCTGGTACGCGCGCTGCCCTTGGGCTGGAAGCAAAAGCTGGCTTTTTCGGTAGCGATATTACATGAACCCAAAATTGTATTTCTCGATGAACCTACCGGCGGCGTGGATCCTGTGACCCGGCGGCAATTCTGGGATATGATTTATGAAACATCAGATCATGGAATTACGGTTTTTGTTACAACACATTACATGGATGAAGCGGAATATTGCAACAGGGTCAGCATTATGGTGGATGGCCGCATCGATGCACTGGATACGCCAAAAGGGCTAAAAGACAGATTTGACGCGGATTCCATGGATGAGGTGTTTGTGCAATTGGCGAGAAAAGCCCAACGATCTGAGTGAATGATTTTTTATGATTATTTATTAAAAGTAAGAAGCATCTCATAAAAAATTAATAATGAAACAATTTTCAGCTTTCGTCAAAAAAGAATTCCATCATATCCTGCGCGACCGGCGGACGCTGTTTTTTATGTTCGGTTTGCCGATCGTACAGATTTTGCTGTTTGGTTTTGCCTTGTCGAATGAAATTAAAAACGCCAGCGTGGCTATTCTTGACCATTCCAAAGACGAAGCAACCCGGCTCCTGACGCATCGGATCAGTTCCAGTCGTTATTTTACGATTGTAAAAAATCTAACTTCCAATGCTGAAATTGAGGATGTTTTTGAAAAGGGCGAAGCCAAAATGGTGGTCGTATTTCCGCCTGGTTTTCAGCAGGAATTATTACATACGAATAGTACTCAGATTCAGTTGATTACCGATGCAACTGACACCAATACCGCTACCACCATTGCTAATTATGCTTCCGCCATTATACGCGACTATCAGGACGATCTGTTGGATCAGCAGCAATTACCTTACACCATTAAAGTAGAGACGCGTATGCTCTACAACCCGCAGTTGGAAAGCGCTTTCAACTTCGTACCGGGCGTAATGGCCATGATCATGATGTTGCTTTCGGCACTCATGACCTCGGTGGCAATTGTCCGCGAGAAAGAAATGGGCACCATGGAAGTATTACTCGTATCACCGATGAAACCCTTGCTGGTCGTGCTGACCAAAGCGGTACCGTACCTGGTATTGTCATTTGTAAATATCATTATTATACTTTTATTAAGTGTTTTTGTACTGGGTATGCCGATCAACGGAAGCATTGTGTTATTGCTGGCCGAATGCCTGGTCTTTATACTTACATCATTAGCATTAGGTTTATTAATATCTTCCATAACCAATTCGCAGCAGGTAGCCATGTTTGTTTCGCTGGTAGGATTATTATTACCGACGATCATATTTAGCGGATTTTTATTTCCGATTGAAAATATGCCGATGATATTACAATACATTGCCCAGATTATACCTGCTAAATGGTTTTATGAAATTGTAAAATCGGTGATGATAAAAGGCCTGGGCATCGGCGCCATCTGGAAAGAAACCCTGGTTTTATTGGGTATGACGGTGTTTTTGATGGGCATCAGTACGGCGAGATTTAAAGTAAGATTGGAGTAAAAATTGTTAATTGTTATTGGTTAATTGGCGCTTGGGATGTACACTTCCATATAACCAATAACAGATAACAAAACCCCAATCATAAAAGACAATCTAAAGCATTTCAAAAGACAATTGTTTAAAAATGAGAACCTTACGCTTCCTCCTTCAAAAGGAATTCCGGCAGATTTTTCGTGACCCGGCGATCCTGCGGATCATTTTTATGATGCCGATCGTGCAGTTAATTATACTCCCTTTTGCCGCAGATTATGAAATAAAAAATATTAACCTGAGCATCATAGATCAGGATCATTCGAGTTATTCACAGTTATTAATAAAAAAAATGACTGCTTCCGGTTATTTCCGGCTGACAGATTATTCACAATCTTTCCCACAAGCACTGGAAGCCGTAGAGCGCAACCGCGCCGACCTTGTGCTCACCATTCCTCCGCATTTTGAAAAAGACCTGGTGCGCGAAAACGAAGCCAAGGTCATGCTTTCAGCCAATGCGATCAATGCGGTAAAAGCCGGGCTGGGCACATCATATGCATCACAAATTATTAATGATTTTAATAGAGAAGTGCGTGAAGACTGGATTTTATTACCAAAATTTAATGAAATGCCCCTGATCGAAATTCGCACGTCCAACTGGTACAATCCGCATATTGATTATCACTTATTTATGGTGCCGGGCATCCTGGCGGTGCTGGTAACCATGGTTGGCAGTTTTCTGGCGGCTATGAACATCGTACGCGAAAAAGAAGTGGGCACGATTGAGCAGATGAATGTAACACCGGTGCATAAATATCAGTTTTTGCTGGGGAAGTTAATCCCCTTCTGGGTATTGGGGTTATTGACTTTAGCCTTAGGTTTTGTGGTGAGTTGGGTGGTGTTTGGCATCATTCCGGTGGGCAGTTACCTTACCATCTTTGGCTTTGCAGCGGTGTATCTGCTGGCGGTACTGGGCATCGGGCTGCTCGTGTCCACTTATTCGGATACACAACAGCAAGCTACATTTATTGCATTCTTCTTTATGATGGTCTTTATTTTATTAAGCGGACTTTACACCCCGGTGGAAAGCATGCCCGAGTGGGGGAAAGTAATTTCCTGGTTGAATCCGGTTACGCATTTCGTCACCGTTATCCGTGCGGTGGTCATCAAGGGAAGTGATTTTATGGATATTTTGCCAGAGTTATTTACCGTGCTGGGCTTTGCATTATTTTATAATATTTGGGCGGTGGTGAATTATAGAAAAACGGTTTAATTAATAAGTTTAGGAAGTTTATGAGTTGAAAAGTTTAGTTGAAAAAATTATTTTTATTATAAATGGAGCGTCTTAACCCTCTCAACTCCTCAACTTCATCACCTCCACCCACCATTTTGACAAATATCACATGAACCGCTGACATTCCTCACCGTTGGATTTAAAGAAAAGTATTTATTTGCGATAGCTTAAAATCCAACTTTGCATGAACAAGATTCGAAAAATATTATTTCCTACCGATTTTTCTGATACAGCGCAGAATGCCTTTCGTTATTGCCTGAGAATAGCGGATGCTTACACAGCTGATATCGAATTATTACATGTCATTTATCCCGAATATCAGGGAATGGACATACCGATTATGGCTACCAAGGCGATGCAGGACAAGGCGGAGGCGGCGAAGGTTGTGCTCCAGGAGTTTGTGGATAATGGACTGGCTCAGGTGCAGGCAGGGTACCAGTTCAACGATGTTCCGGCGATCAATTCAACGGTGGAAATCGGCGGCGCAGCCACTATTATTGCCGATGTAGCCGAGCGTGACGAAGTAGATTTAGTTATCATGGGTACTCGCGATACGCACAGTGCATTTGAAAAAACCTTTGGAAGTGTGACCACCAGTGTAATCGAACGCGTACCTTGCCCGGTACTGGTGATTCCCGAAGAAGCCGAGCTTAAAGAGATTGACATCATAGCCTACGCGACCGAACTGGAAGAATCCGAGCCGTATCATATCTGGAAAGCCAGCCAGATGCTGGAACCGTTCCATCCGATTTTGCGCATTGTTCATGTTGGCAAAAATCAGACGAGCATAGAAAAAATGAACGATTTGGAAGATTTCTTTACTCAAAATGCACCGGCTTTACAGGTCACTTTTCACAATGTGGAAGGTAACTCTGTAACCGATAGACTGGAGGAATTTTCCGAAACTTATGATGTAGATGTAATGATCATGTATGCACCGCATCATAATTTCTGGCAGCGTATTTTTCAGCAAAGCACGACCAGGAAGATGGCACTTCAAACGAAAATTCCGGTTTTATTTTACAGGAGTTCAGAAGAGTAAATATTTACTGTCGATTATTTATTATTGGCTACCGACTGACGACTTATTATTTTAATTCCCTTTACTTCCGAATTTTCCAAACTATTTGAAACTAATGCTTTGGCTATAAATACTTTACGGATATGGGAGAATTAGCTGTTAAATCATTGCAAAGTCTCAGCGAGCGTAACCATTATATTTTGGAAGTGCTTCATGATATTGAAGCGCTGGATATTATGCTTCGGGAAGGTCTTTTTGAAAAAGGCAAACAACGCATCGGCGCCGAGCAGGAGTTGTGCTTCATTGATGATGAAGGAAATCCCTCAATGGTAGGGCCTTCTATTCTGAGGGCTATTAATGATGATCATTTTACCACCGAAATCGGCAAGTTTAATCTGGAAATTAATCTCGACCCCTACGAACTCCGCTCGGATTGTTTGCGCAATACCGAACGTCAGCTGCTGCAACTGCTTGGTAAGCTTGCTAATTCCGCTTCGGATGCCAACAGCAATGTACTGTTAACCGGGATCCTTCCCAGTTTGACTCATCTGCACCTTCAGGAAGAATGTATGGCTCCGGTAGAACGTTATCGCCTGCTGAGTCAGGTGATGCGTGCTATGCGCGGCCGGGATTTTGAGATTCATATCATTGGCGTGGATGAAATGATTGCTTCCAATCCGAGTATTTTGTTTGAAGCCTGCAATACCAGTTTTCAAATGCATTTACAAATTGAACCCGAAGAATTTGTCGATCATTACAACTGGGCGCAAATGATTTCCGGGCCGGTGCTGGCAGTTTGCACCAATTCGCCGCTATTATTTGGTCGGGAACTTTGGGCAGAGACCCGCATTGCCCTTTTCCAGCAAAGTGTGGATACGCGTTCTTATACAGGGCATTTGCGCGACAAGCAGTCGCGGGTGTACTTCGGCAATCGCTGGCTTAGGGATTCGGTTTCGGAGGTTTTTAAAGAACATTTGACCCGTTTTCCGATGGTTTTTTCTACAAAAGTTGAAAAAAATTCCCTGGATTCTTTGAGAGAGGGTGAAATTCCCAAGCTCAAGGCACTGCGGTTGCATAATGGCACTGTTTATACCTGGAATCGGATTTGTTACGGGCTTTCGGAAGGTTTACCGCATTTGCGTATTGAATGTCGCTACATCCCGGCGGGCCCAACAGTAGCAGATGAGATAGCAAATTTTGCTTTTTGGCTGGGCTTGATGAAAGGTTTGCCGGAACATTATAAAAACTTGCATCATATTGCTTCTTTCCGATCTGCCAAAGACAATTTTTACCGTGCTGCCAGAATTGGCATGGGCGCTTCCTTTGACTGGATGGGAAAAAACATTCCGGCGGAAAGACTCCTGTTGGAGGAACTCTTGCCTATTGCGAAAGTAGGTTTGGAAAAAATCCCGCTAAATGATTCCGATATTCATCGTTATTTGGATATCATAGAACAACGAATTATGAAGCAGCAAACCGGAGCCCAATGGCAGGTGCATAATTTCCGATGCCTTCGGGATGCTTACGGACCGGGTATTGCAGTGCATAAACTGGCTCAGGCTATGTACGAGCAACAGGAAAGCGGCGTGCCGGTTGCCAACTGGGATGATTTAGATTGCCGTCCGACTTATGCTGTTGATCTTCAAAGTGATACGGTGGATAAAATCATGAGTACCGATTTATTTACGATTCGGGAAGAAGAACCTTTGGCACTTGTCAAAGCTATTATGGAATGGAAAAATATCCGACATTTACCAGTAGAAAATCATGCCGGGGATTTGGTCGGTCTGGTTACAGCTACCAATGTGCGTTCTTTTGCAACATTGCCAAAGCAATGGGAGCAAATACCCATCAAACAAATGATGGTGAAAAACCTTATTACTATTGCGGCAGGGACACCTGTAAAAACCGCGATTCATTTAATGAAAAACTTTGGCGTAGGCTGTTTGCCGGTGATAAAAGATAATAAATTACTGGGTATCTTGACCGACACAGATGTAAAGCGCATCCTTTTGGCACAAGAGGAGCAGCAGGCGACGTGATAAAACCTTTTACCCAATTTATTTACACGATAACACTATAGCACCAGAAACAATGAAATTACTGTATAATTCGGTTTTTTTGCAACACGACACAGGAATGCACCCCGAGAATCCCAAACGACTGGAGGTTTTCGAAGATTTGCCCGATACGCCTGCGGATGATGGAATGCCTTACCTGCCTTTGATTCACGATAAAAAATACATTCAGCTTGTGGAAGACGCCTGCTGCGTGGATGGTCGCCTCGACTCGGATACGGTGACCTCCCGGGGGAGCTTCGAAGCGGCGCGGCGTGCTGTAGGGCTGACTGTTCAAGCCTCTGAAAGCAATGATTTCGCGTTGGTGCGTCCGCCGGGGCATCATGCCTACCCTAATCATGCGAGCGGTTTTTGCCTGTTTAATAATGTGGCCATTGCCACCCAGAAGCTCGTCAATGAAGGCAAACGCGTGTTAATTTTTGACTTTGACGGGCACCTGGGCGACGGCACGAGCGAGATTTTTTATCATACGGATAAAGTATTATACTGGTCATTACATCAATATCCGGCTTTTCCGGGGCATGGCTTTGTGGATGAAACCGGCGCGGGTAAAGGCAAAGGCTTCACCGTGAACGTGCCGCTTCCGCCGGGCAGCGGCGATGATATTTTTATGAACGCAGTAAATAACTTTTTGCCTGTTGCCGAACAATTTCAACCTGATGTGGTCGCAATTTCCGCGGGTTTTGACGCGCATCAATACGATTTATTATTACAATTAAAAGTTACCGCCGGATCTTATTATAAAATTGGGCAATTATTAAATGAACGTTTCCCCCGGCTTTTCGCTACATTAGAAGGAGGTTATAACCTCGAAGAATTGCGCAAGTGCGTGTATAATTTCACAGCCGGTGTGAATGGCGAGCCCATGCCTCATGAAGAAACACCAACCGTTTCGGGCATGCGCGTGTGGGAAACGTATGATTTTTATTTACATTCTGCTATTTCAAAACTAGCGCCTTTTTGGAAATTTTAAAGTAAGTCCAATCTTTGATTGGCAAAACTTTAAACTTTTGAACTTCAAACTTTACAGCATGCAATCCCAAAGAAGCACTCAATCACGACTGGATAAAATCTTTAAGCCCAAGAATGTTGCCATCATTGGCGCTTCGGTGAAAAAAGATACCATTGGGTATGCTGTGATGAAAAACATGCTGGATACTGGTTTCCAGGGTAATATATTTCCGGTTAATTTGAAATATAATACTGTTCTGGATCGCCATTGCTATCATTACATCGGTAAAATTGCAGATAAAATCGATCTTGCAGTAATCACTACACCGGCCCGTACGGCGCCCGGACTAGTAGAAGAATGCGGCAAAGCGGGCGTGGGAGGCCTGGTCATTATTTCTGCGGGATTTAAAGAAGCAGGCGAGGAAGGACATAAAATGTACGAGGAAATATTACAAACCGCCCGAAAATATGATATGCGCATCATCGGCCCGAATTGCCTCGGCATTTTGAATCCTAATCTGGGTATGAATGCCAGTTTTGCGACTCGCTCTGCGCTGAAAGGCAACATTGCCTTCATCTCTCAAAGTGGCGCACTGGGTACTTCCATTCTCGACTGGGCGGTAGATCAAAATGTGGGTTTTAGCTATTTTGTGTCGGTGGGATCCATGATTGACGTGAGTTTTGCGGATTTGATCGATTATTTCGGGACGGATAATAACACTTCTTCCATTCTGATTTATATGGAAAGCCTCAAGGATGCGCGGCGGTTTATGAGCGCGGCCAGGGCCTTTGCGCGTTCCAAGCCTATTATTATACTAAAAGCCGGCAAAAGCAAGGAAGGTGGTCAGGCTGCAAAATCGCACACAGGCTCATTGGCCGGCGACGATGCCATTTACGACACCGCTTTCCGGCGAGCGGGCATCATCCGGGTGGATACGATCGCGCAATTGTTCAACTGTGCCCAGGCTTTGGCTATGCAGCCGCGCCCCAGAAACAATCGTTTGGCGATTCTCACCAATGCCGGCGGGCCGGGCGTATTGGCAACCGATTATCTGGTGCAGAATGGTGGTCGGATGGCCGAACTTTCCGAGAAAACGATGGATAAGCTCAACGAACTGCTGCCTCCATATTGGAGTCAAAACAATCCTGTGGATGTACTGGGTGATGCTTCTCCCGAAACTTACCGGCAAGCGCTCGAGATTTGTATGCGTGATTCAAATGTGGATGGGATTTTGGCAATTTTTACAACGCAAGCAGTGTCTGAACCAGCCAAGGCTGCCATCGAAGTGGTGCAAGTAGCGCGCGAACGTAAAAAGCCAATTTTGGCGGTGTGGATGGGCGAGCAAGACGTGGCCGATGCCCGGGAAATTTTGGAACATGGCCGTGTGCCGCACTACCGCTACCCGGAGAGCGCAGTAGATGTCTTTATTCGAATGTCACAATATTCCCAAAATTTAAAGCTTTTGTATGAAACACCTTCCGAGACGCCGCACGAATTCACACCCGATACGGAAATGGTCAGAAAGATCATTCAGCAAACCAGAAAAAATGGACAAAAAGAACTTTCCGAGCATGTGTCGAAGGAAGTGATGGCTTGTTATGATATTCCCGTAACGGTCAATAAAATTGCCAGTAAAGCGAGTGAAGCCGTCCAGTTTGCCAATGAGATGGGGTATCCGGTAGTACTCAAGATCGAATCCCCGGACATTGGTCATAAAAGTGATGTGGTAGGCGTGAAACTCAATCTGGACAATGAGGATGCTGTGCGCAAGGCATTTGACGAAATTATTGCCAATGTCAAAAAATACAAGCCGGAGGCGCATATCGAAGGAATTTTGGTAGAACCCATGATTGACAAGGATTTTGAGCTGTTTATCGGCGCCAAGAAAGACCCGGTTTTCGGGCCGGTGATTGCTTTCGGGCAGGGCGGTATCGCCGTGGAGGTGTTTAAAGATACCCGGTTAGGACTGCCGCCGCTCAATATGGCATTGGCCCGGCAGATCATCCGCAACACGCGTATTTACCCTTTACTCAAAGGTTACCGCGGACAGCCAGGCGTGGATTTGGAAGAGTTGGCTTTTACACTCTGCAAATTTTCTTACTTACTCATGGATTTTCCGGAAATCGCGGAGATCGATATCAATCCTTTTATGGCCGACGCCAAAGGCGGTATTGTGGTGGATGCACACATCGTACTGGATGAATCCGAACCCAAGCGCAAGCGCCAGGATTACCATCATTTAGTGATCTCGCCCTATCCGGTAAAGTATATGCGTGAAATCAAGCTCCGAGACAATACGCCGGCCACGCTGCGCCCCATCCGCCCGGAGGACGAGCCGCTGGTGGAGAAAATGTTCCAATACTTGTCCAAAGAATCCTTATATTACCGTTTTTTTGGATATGTTCCGCAGGTTAACCACGAATTTCTGGCGCGATACACCCAAAACGACTACGACCGCGAGATTGCCATTATCGTAGAAATCGAACATGAAAGCGAAAAACTTATGATCGGCGTGGTGCGCATTATTACAGATGCCTGGGGCGAAAACGCGGAGTACGCCATCCTCATCGCCGATCCCTGGCAGAAGCAGGGCTTGGGCAGCATCCTCACCGATTTTATTATAGACATTGCACGCGACAAGGGCATCCACAAGATTTACGCCTCGGTGCTCGCCACCAATAAAGGCATGCTTCGCCTCTTTGAAAAGAAAGGCTTCACCATCAAGCGCGATGGATTTGATATGTTTTATGTGGAGTTGGGGTTAGAATCTATACAGCGTAATTGAACTTTTTGTAAATGATTTAGTGTTTTTATATAAATTTCGACCATGGAAAGCATAGTTATTACTGTTAAGGACAAAGCAGAGCTTAAATTATTGGAGGAACTTGCAAAAAAAATGGGTTTTGCTGCCTTTGAGCTCTCCGAGCAAGATAAGCGGTTGTTTGCTCGTCGCAAATTATTAGAATTGACATCTGATTTCCCACAGATAGACATTTCGGAGGAAGAAATTCAAGAAGAAGTTGAAGCTGTAAGAACCGCCAACTATGCCAAAAAATCCCGTTAAAGTAGTTATTGATAGCAATCTCTGGGTAAGCTTTGTTTTCAATCAATTGAAATCTCCATTGCGAAAAATAATGAATGATGAGCATATCGAAATAGTGACATCAGAGGAACTTTCCAGTGAATTATTCGAAGTACTAAACCGCCCAAAATTCAGCGAAAAAATCAAACCTGAAACCATCCTTACTTTTCAACACTACTATAATCTTTTCACTTTAAAAATTGAAGTTACTTCCGAAGTTACCGCATGCCGCGATCCCAAAGATAACTTCTTATTAGCCTTAGCAAAGGACGCATCTGCAGACTACTTAATTACCGGCGACGCAGACTTGCTCGTATTGCATCCTTTTGAAGGCATCCAAATAAAAAAATTGACAGATTTTATCGAAGAAATCTATACCGATGCCTAAAAAAACTTCACCATCAAGCGCGATGGATTTGATATGTTTTATGTGGAGTTGGGGTTAGAATCTATACAGCGTAATTGAACTTTTTGTAAATGATTCAGCGTTTTTTTGTAGATTTCGATGACAAAAAGTATTATTTCTAAAATATAAGTAATGCTGCTTCCGAATGCTCAAAGTGCATATATTCCCGATGAAAAGTTGTACGATTATTGTCTTTCGGAATCGCATCCAGTTGGAAAACACAAAGCGTTGGTATTTAAAGAAGTTTTAGGAATAACAATAGAAAACGCTGAAGTTTTGCAAAAAGCTATCATGCAGGCTATTTTAGAAAAAGAAGCAATTTTTCAAAAAGCGACCAAATTTGGCACACTCTATATTGTTGATTTTGAATTGGTAAATGAGGAAAGAAGTGCAATTGTGCGAAGTGCATGGGTTATTCCAAATGATGATTCCAGACCAAGAATGACCAGTTGTTATATTTTATAAAATCACAGCCATGAAAGATGCTATTCAATTACTTGACGTAGTAGTACTTGCCCAAGACTTGCCAGAAAATAATCTTCGCCAAGGCACGATTGGCACAGTCGTTGAAAAATTTAGCGACAATGACTTTTTGGTAGAATTCGCCGATCAGGAGGGCAAAGCTTATGCCTTTGAAGAACTCACCGCTAAGCAATTACTTAAGGTTTATTACGAACCTATCCGGGCTTAGTTTCAGTATAAATGGAATGCTGTGCTACGTAAGCTTCTATATCCTTTCCAATTATTCATTTTTCTATTTATCTTGTAAGCCAAACCTAATTGGCGTACATGAACCCCAACCAACACCACCACGGCGGCGGCGACAACGTCCAACGAGACAAGATCACCTACAATAATTTCTACGGCGAAGGCGACGTCACCATCCCGCGTTATCTCACCCTCATCCCCAGCGCCGGCGATGTGATCGGGCGGGATAAACAGCTGGAGACCATCCGCGAACGGCTCAAGCGCAACCACTCCGTCGTGCTGGTCAACGGACTCGGCGGCATCGGCAAGACGACCATCGCCCTGGAATACATCAACCGCTACGGCAGCGACTATCAACACCTCGCCTGGATAGAAGTAACCGACGAGATCGCGACCGCATTTGTCACCAACAACACGCTCATCCGCAATCTACAGCTACGCGCAGCCTTCGATCAGTTGCCCCCCGAGACCTACGAAACGCAAGGCTTCGAGCTACTGCTCAACGCCCTCAGCAACCTCGACGATTGTCTGCTGGTGATCGACAACGCCAACGACCTCAAAGACCTCCAGGGCTGCCGCCGCCTGCTCCGGGGCTTGCGCGCAACCACTTTGCTGACCAGCCGCGCCAAACCCGAAGAATGGAATATTGTACAAATTAATGAACTGGCAAAACGGGACGCTGCCGACCTGTTTATGCGGCATTTTGATGCGGGCGTACAGCCCGAACAAATGGATACGCTCTGGCAACTGCTCGAACGCCTGGGTTACCATACGCTCCTCATCGAGTTGATGGCCAAAGCTGCCACCAAAGCCCGCATCACCCTGGAAAAACTGCACGAAAAGATACAAGACAACTACCTCCGTGACGCCGACCTGAATGCCCGCCCCATCAGTACGGGTGCGCACGCCGACCACACCGGACTCGCCGCCCAGGCGCGCGTAGCCAACTACATCCAGATGGTCTTCCAGCAGATCAGCGACCTGAGCGAGACCGAGCAGCGCTACCTGC
>CAZGAU010000121.1:13526-16562 GCA_964523725.1 uncultured Saprospiraceae bacterium | reverse complement strand
ACAAATTTTTTCATCTGGCTCAGATAATGATCTTTCACCTGATTGGGTTGTAAACGCAGGCGTTCGCCGGTTTCCATGTCGATAAACAAATACGGACGATTTTCAAACTCAAAATCCAGTTCTTTCGATTTGTCCACCACATGAAATAGCACCACTTCGTGCTTGTTGTGCTTTAAATGCTGCAAGGCAGAGAACAAATGTTCGGCATCCTCGGTTTGCTCAAACATATCGCTGAAAATGATCACCATCGAACGCTTGTGAATGCTGTCCGCGATCTGGTGTAGGGCTTGTGCCGCTGAGGTTGTGCGATTTCGCTCGGGATTGCTGATGAGTTGATCCAGATACGTTAGCATTAGACGATAGTGGGACGTATTCGTTTTGGTACGGGTATGAATTTTTACGTCTTCGTCAAAAATGCTCAAACCATAGGCGTCGCGTTGCTTTTGCAAAAGGTTCATCAAGGCTGCCGCAGCAAGCGCTGAGAAGCGGATCTTATTGACGTATTCGCCTTTTTTGGGATCGGCTTCCGGGAAATACATTGAAGAAGAAGCGTCAATTACAATCTGGCAACGCAAGTTTGTTTCTTCTTCAAAACGTTTTGTAAAAAGCTTATCGGTGCGTGCGTACACTTTCCAGTCGATATTCCGGGTGGATTCGCCCTGATTGTACAAACGGTGTTCGGCAAATTCTACTGAAAAACCGTGAAACGGACTTTTGTGCAAACCGATGATAAAACCTTCCACCACCTGGCGGGCGAGCAATTCGAGATTGCCAAAATCTTTGACTTCTGTGCTATCGAGTAAATAGTTCATGGATGTAATTTACAAGTTTCAGCTTTTTTAAAACGAAAAAATAAAGCCCTTATTCCGAAGTAGCCAGAATAAGGGCTTAATCTAAAGCTTTTTTATTGCAATTTAAATATGTGCTTCAATTTTATCGGCTAAAACCTTCTTGGACGTAGCGCCTACATGCTTGTGCACCACTTCACCGTTCTTGAGGAACAGGATCGTCGGGATACTGCGAATGCCATATTTCATGGAGATTTCCGGATTGTTATCCACATCTACCTTGCCTACCAACACTTTATCCGAGTATTCTTTAGACAATTCTTCTACGATCGGGCTGATCATGCGGCAGGGGCCACACCATTCTGCCCAGAAATCAATGACAGTCAAGCCTTCTCTTTCGAGTGCTGTTTCCTGAAAGTTTGCATCTGTGAGTTCAAATGCCATTGCTCAGAATTTTTATTTGTTTAATAAATCGTTTTATTCTCGAAACACTATAGACTGAATTAGAGTTGCAAATGTACTAACTTTGTCGCATTCACTTGTCTTTTTCAGGACATTTTGAATGATATTGCATTCTAAACCAAAGTGTAAACACTGAACCGGGTTAAAAGTTTCATTCCGTCGAACAGTGTTTCTTAAATTTGTGTTTCTTGTTAGTTGAGACGCAAAGAGGTGAGAAAAGTAACATGCATCGGAAAAAAATAATCTGGATAGCGTTGGGAGCGATGGCGGTCATACTGCGTTTGGCGCTCAGCCCTGGGGCAATTGAAAAGCTTTATAGCCGTGGCTTGTTCCTGGGCATTCGCTGGTCAATTGATACATTTTTTGCCTGGTTGCCGGTGCCGCTCATGTATTTGTTGTTGCCCATTCTGTTTTTTATACTGGGGCGTAAGGCCTGGCGCTGGTTTAAAGTAAAGGAAGGCTGGAAAAACAAGATAATTCAAGCCTCCATGTCAACGCTGGCGTTTATTGGCGCTGCTGTTTTTTTGTTTTTGTTTTTGTGGGGATTTAATTATGGCAGGGTACCGATGGAAACGCAACTGGGGCTGGAGCCAAAACCGCTCACATTGGATGAGCTGAAAGAGGAATTGCGCCTGGAAACTCAGGTTTTGGTGGATTTGCGAAAGCAAATTCCCGGTATTACTGATTCCGCATTTTCTGCCGATCTGTTGCCACCGCACCTGGAAAATGAAATCCGGGGTGTATTGACAAGCCGCTTGCAACAATATCATTACCCGACCGTGGGAAGGGTTAGAGGACGTTTGCTTTATCCCAAAGGTGTTTTTTTAAGATTCAGTTCGGCGGGCTTATACTTCCCCTGGACGGGCGAAGGACATATCGACGCGGGTTTACATGCTCTGCAAATACCTTACGTGATGGCGCACGAGATGGCGCATGGCTACGGCTTTGGCGATGAGGGTGATTGCAGTTTCTGGGCGTATCTGGCTTGCGCCAATTCTGAAAACCCGGCAATAGCCTATGCGGGGCATCTGGATTACTGGCGCAGTCTGGCTGCTGATTTTGCGCGTTATGATCGCGAAGGTTTTCGCGCTTTACGCAAGAGCTTGCCGATTGGCATTCAAGCCGACCTGAGAATAATTTATGAAACCTTGGAAAAATATCCCGACCTCATGCCACGCTTACGTTACGCAGCTTATGATGCCTATCTGCGCACGCAGGGAATCGAGGAAGGTATGTTGAATTACGATCGGGTCACCATGCTGGTGCATGCCTGGAGGAAAACGAAGCAGATTTAAAAAAAAAGTTATTTTGTTATTTGTTAAATATTGATTGACAGGATTTTAGGGCGTATTTTTTTGAAAATGTAGAAGAGGATTTCTTCAATAAACAATATCCTACCCTCCGGCTTTTTTGGTTTTGCTGAATCCTGCTTTGGTCAGAATCTCTACCACTTTGTCCCGGTGGTCACCCTGAATGATGATCTCACCATCTTTGGCTGCGCCGCCCACGCCGAGCTTGGTTTTCAGCGTTTTGGCCAAATCTTTCAAGCTGTCTTCAGGTCCCGCGAAACCCTTAATCAAAGTAGCTTCTTTACCGCCGCGGTTTTTGCGGTCCAGCCAGACGCGCAATTGCTGCTGGTCTGCGGGCAGTTCTTCAACTTCCTTTTCTTCCTGGTAATTAAAATCAAAATCAGGATCGGTGGAGAAAACAAATCCGTCGCGGTTTTTTTTATTTTTTTTGCTCATGAGCCTACAGATTTTCCTTGCATCGCTTCAGCAATGGTTTT
>CAZGAU010000121.1:0-13426 GCA_964523725.1 uncultured Saprospiraceae bacterium | reverse complement strand
TTTTTTTTGCTCATGAGCCTACAGATTTTCCTTGCATCGCTTCAGCAATGGTTTTGTCCATCGCGCGGTGGGCGAGGGGAGAGGTGTACGTATTAAGTTCTTCGATTGCGCTGTTAATCAGGTCTTTATCTTCTCCTTGAAAGGCATTGCGCAAGGCTTCTACCAGGGTAATCGTCTGTTCTATTTCGTCTTCAGACAATATTTCCTCGTTTTGTTTCAGAAACTTCTCTGCGGCATTCAGGATGTGATTGGCTTCGTTTCTGGCCTCAAGCAAAGCGCGCGTGTTCATATCTTCCTGCGCATGCTGGATAGAATCAAGCAACATTTTTGCCATTTCTTCCTCACTGATGCCATACTGCGAGCGAATTTCGATCTCTTGCTCTACTTCCGAGCGCAATTCTTTGGCTCTTACTTTTAAAATACCATCGGCATCCAGGATAAAATGAATTTCAATCTTGGGCAAACCGGCCGGCATCGGTGGGATTCCCCGAAGGATAAACTCTCCAAGCTTTCGGTTATGTTCCACCAAATCGCGCTCGCCTTGAAAAACCGCGATTTTCAGGTTTTTCTGACCGTCAACGGAGGTGGTATATTGACGTCCGACTCTGGCAGGTACTTTAGAATTTCTTGGTAAAATTACATCCATCAAACCGCCCACGGTCTCAATGCCCAATGACAGCGGGGTGATATCCAACAGCAGTAAATCTTTTTGATTGCCGGCCAGCACATCCGCCTGAATAGCCGCGCCTAAAGCCACGACTTCGTCTGGGTTTAATTTGTCAAAAACTTCTTTTCCGAAAAACTGCCCGACGCTTTCTTTCACCAGCGGTACACGGGTAGAACCGCCTACCATCACCACATGATCGATATCCTGAGTACTGAGTTTTGCATCTTTTAGTGCGCTTTTGCAGCAAGCAATAGTCATATCTACAAAAGGCTGAATAATTTCATTGAACTGAGGTTTGGAAATATTACAATTGATCTGATCGACCCGACCTTCGTAATTATTACTTTGACTTAAATGTTTTTTAGCCTGCTCCGCTTGCAAACGCAGCGCCTGGCTCAGTTCTTTGTGATCGGCAATGGATTGTTTGTTGAGGTTATTCTGCTGAATCCAGAAATACACGATTGCGTGGTCGAAATCATCGCCACCCAGAAAAGTATCACCATTCGTAGAAAGTACTTCAAAAATGCCGTTTTCGATGCGCAAAATTGAAATATCAAAGGTGCCGCCACCCAAATCATACACTGCAACAGTCTGATTATCATCTTTTTCCAAACCTATTCCGTAGGCGAGACTTGCAGCGGTCGGTTCATTCACGATGCGCAGCACATCAAGTCCGGCGAGCTTACCTGCATCGCGCGTAGCCTGGCGCTGAGCATCATTGAAATAAGCCGGAACCGTAATGACCGCTCTGCTGACTACTTCACCAAGATTATCTTCGATGCGGCGCTTGAGTTCTTTCAGTATTTCGGCGGAAAGCTCGATGGGCGTGAAAAATTTATCTTTAACTCTAATCTTTACGAGGCTTTCGCTGTCTTCGTCGATAATTTTATACCCGAAATAATTTTCGTAATCCTTTACATCCTGGTAGGATTTTCCCATGAGCCGCTTGACCGAATAAATTGTGTTCTGTGGATCGGCGATGAGCTTTTCTTTTGCAGTATCACCTACGATAACCTTTTGATTATCATTGAAGTGTACAATGGAAGGAACAAGAGCACTCTTACCGTCTTTGCCTTTTACAGCTACCGGCTGTCCTTCGCGCATGTAAGCCACAAGACTATTGGTGGTGCCCAAGTCGATACCCACTATCAGATTACTGTCTTTTTCGAGTTTCCCTTCTTTCAGGTTTATAGAGAATTTTGCCATGGTTCAATTTAATATTTTCGTAAAACAGCGGAAAGTAGTGCTGCAAATTTACTGTACTAACGTTATTCAGCAAAGCTTTGTTTGGCGAAGAAAAGGATGTGCGCGAAAACATTAAAAAAATATAAAATGCATGTGATTTTTGTTTTTCAAATGGACGATTTACGATTCATGATTTTAAGCAAATTGTGCTACTTTTGTAGGCAAATTAAGCAAGACCAATGACAAACCAAAAAGCGCAACAAACCACTTCCCATATTTTGATGGTGCGCCCCGCAAATTTCGGATTCAATGAGGAAACTGCGGAAAGTAATGCTTTCCAGGAGTATGATGGAAGTTTAACCACGGGTGAAATTAAGAAAAAAGCAATCAAGGAATTTGAAGATTTCGTTTACCTGTTAAAGCAAACAGGTGTTGATGTTATTGTAATGGAGGATACAACAGAGCCACTGAAAAAGGATGCTGTTTTCCCGAATAATTGGGTGACTTTTCATAGCGATGGCACGATCGTTACATATCCTATGCTAGCTGAAATGAGGCGCCTGGAGCGTCGGGAAGATATTATTGGCAAGCTGTCTCACCAGTTTAATTTTGATAAACGAATTCGGCTGGAAGACGCAGAGTCAAGGAATTTATTTCTGGAAGGCACAGGCAGTATGATTCTGGATCGGGTGCATAAAATCACTTACGCATGTGTTAGTCCGCGTACAGATGTGGAATTGCTGGATGAATTCTGTAAGCGGATGGGATATGAAAAAGTGACTTTTACAGCTGTGGATGGTAGCGGGCAAGAGATCTATCATACCAATGTAATGATGGCTTTGGGTGAAACCTTTGTAGTGATTTGTTTGGATACGATCAAAAATGAGGCTGAAAAGAAACTGCTTCTGGAAAAATTTAAACAGACAGATAAAGAAATTATTGAAATTTCACTTAATCAAATGATGTCCTTTGCCGGTAATATGTTACAAGTTAAAAACCGAAACGGCGATCCACTTTTGGTAATGTCAGAGCAGGCTTTCAGGGCTTTGGACAAAGACCAGGTGCGCAAACTGAATCAACACACTAATATATTGTATAGTCCACTTGATACCATCGAAAAATATGGAGGTGGCAGCGCCCGATGCATGATGGCGGAAGTTTTCCCGCCGGAATAAGTTCTTCGATATAAAAAGGCATCCGAAAAGACGTTTTGTTATATTTATTACATTCATTTTCAATAGATTGCCGGAATCGAAGATCAAGCTATAAAAAAGAAAAAGGTGACACCTCTTTGCAAAGATGTCACCTTTTTCAAAAAAAGATTGGGTTAATCTTCCGTCAAATTAATTGAAGATATAACGTAAACCCAGTCGCATTCTCCAGCGAGAGGCAGTGCCGGCAATATTGAAACGGTCTTCACCGGTTTCGGCGCCATCGCGGAACGTAAAGCGAGGCGTGGTACCATCTGCTTCGTAACCTTCAAATTGGTAGAAGAAGTAGTTGTTGAAATCGCCAGGAATGCTATAAACAGTACCCCAATCCTTATTAAGCATGTTCGCAAAATTGAAAATATCCAGCGACAACTGTAGCTTGTTGATGTTATTGCCTGTTTTAATACCGAAATCTTGACGAACGGCCAGGTCAAAAATACTGGTGAATGGTGCACGCGCAGAATTCTTGCGGGCATAACCACCTCTGTTTTCGCGCAAAGCCGGATCATCTTCGATAACAGCATTTAAGTCAGCCCATTGCTGTGCTACGCTAATTGTTTGCCCGCCACTAGTGTAGGGCACTAAATTAATCTCATCCGGCGAGTTTGGAATATAGACCAAACTACGGTTTCTACTCGTAGAACCCGTTTCATTGTTTGGATTTCTACCGTTGGAACCGCCAAGTACGTATGAAAATGCAGTACCCGATTGACCATTATAGAACAAAGAAATAGTCGTGGCAGCGTTTTCTGCATCATTCCATTTAAGTTTGTAACTCAAAGAAGAAACAATGCGGTGCCCGAGCGAAAAATCAGAACGACCAAAAACAGGATTGTTACGACCATCCACGCTGACCTGCCCCCTCCACTGGGAAGAGTTCTGAGACGAGGTACCTTCATTGACAGCATAAGCATCGCCAAAGGTGTAAGCCAGATAGGCATCCAGTCCGAACAAGAATTTCTTCTGCAGAATCGCGGAAATATTATATGTGTAACCTTCATCAGTATTAGAACCTGCATAAACCGCGGTATAGGTCGGGTCGATACTGGTTCTGGTGTACTTCACACGGTCATCGGGCGTGCCAGTCCAGGTAAGGGAGCCGGTTTTACTGCTGTTGACATTTGTGTAAAGCACGTTATTCAGCGTCTTGGTGTACACGTACTCCACCGTTGCATTGATACCGCCCGGCAACTGGTGATCTACCGCCAGGTTACCACGTAATATTTGCGGATATTTGAAATCTTTTGTAAAAATATTGATATCACCGGAAGGAACAGAAAAGTTCGGATTGATGTATTGTTTACTTATATCAGGAATAAAATTAATATCACCGGAGATATCCCTTTCGTTGACTCCACCCAGTGTCAGACCATTATTATTGAACATCGCTCCCGGCCATACGAACGGAATGCGGCTGGTAAAGATACCCAAACCTCCGCGCAGGACGGTTCTGTTGGTATTGTTGAAATCATAATTAAAACCAAGGCGTGGCGACCACATCAACTGCCCATCAGGAGCCTGGCCTGCCTGGATATCGCTTGCCACCGGATATTGTGCTTCAATCAAAGGCAGTGCGGTATTGTTGAAATAAGTATCCACGGCGGGATCATCGGTAATGACCGGAATATCCAGTCGAATACCACCGGTCAGGGTCAGGTTTCTGTTCACCGCCCATTCGTCCTGCAGATAGAAGCCAAGTTGCATGGCATTAAATTCGGCAGCTGCCGAAGAACCGTCACCGGTAATTTCATCCACCAATGAATAGGCACGGTCGTATTCGCTGGCAGAAGCGCCGGTGAGGAAGTCCTCCAGGCTGTCGAATCGGTACGTGCCGTAATTTTGAGGAATGAATAAATTGTAAATACTGTAAAACTCATTGTGGGTACCAATGGTAAATGTGTGGTTACCATTGTACCATTTGAAGTTATTCGTTATCGTAAAAATATCCTGGCTCAGGTCATTGGCAGTCGAGAATTGTTCGGTACCGAACTCGATCACGTTAGAACCGCCATCTTCGATGATTACATAGGGAAAGTCGCCAAAACCATCGCGGTCATCCCGTACGGCAGTAAAGCCAAGAATCAAATTATTTGAAAATTTGTCGCTGAAACGAGAGTTCAATTCAAGCGCTGAGGAGTTGGTCACACTTGGAAAGAAGATACCATTGTTGGAGAAGTTAATCTCATTATTGTCACTGACATTCCGGCTGGTTTGTTCAGCCCGGGTGTATTGATGACGAAGGGTCAGCTTATTATTTTGGTTCAAATTGATGTCAATTTTACCAAACAACTTCAAGCCTTCCAATTTATCAGCTACGCTGCCAAAACCTCCGGGATCATAGTCGTAGGTATTGATCAGGAAGTTACGCAGATTATTCAGCTCTGTGGTACCCGAATTACCCTCGTATTGTGCAATATTAAACGGTGCAGGCGTTTCGTCATCTTGGATTTCGGCATTGACAAAAAAGAAAACCTTGTCTTTTACAATCGGACCGCCCAGAGAAGCCCCGTAAAGATTCTGGCTGAATTCATCCAGTTTGGTACGATTTATCCCAAAACGATCGGCTTCCACTCCATTTGTTTTACCGGCCAGGTTTTCGTTTTGAAAGAAATAATAAGCGGTACCCTTGAATTGGTTGGTTCCGGATCTGGTCACCGCATTGATACCGCCGCCGGCAAAGCCACCCAGCGTTACGTCATAGGGAGAAAGTACCACCTGAAATTGGTCGATGATATCGATACTAAAAGGAGCGATCCCTGTTTGACCGCCATTGGTACCCGAAGTAGCAAGTCCGAATACGTCATTGTTTACAGCGCCATCAATATAAATAGCGTTATAACGATTGTTTACACCGGCAAAGCTTGTACCATCACCAAAAGCGCTGGCCTGAGGTGTCAATCGCACATAATCGTTTAGATTACGATTCAAGGTAGGCATTACATCAATGTCATCGGAAGTAATTTGGGTACTAGCACCGGCATTTTGACCGGAGATTCCACCTGTAGCAGTTACTTGAATCGTCTCAAGCTCTAAGGCTGCTTCTGCCAAATTGAAATCTCGTTTTTGGGTTTCACCCAAACGAAGAAACAGGTTTTCCAAAACTACTTCACCATAGCCAGTGTAGCTAACAGATACTTTGTACGGACCACCTACGCGCATCCCGGGAATCCGGTAGTTCCCCTCGAGATCAGTGGAAGTTCCATAGGTGGTTCCTGAAGGCTGATGCACCGCCAGGATATTGGCGCCGATGAGTGGTTCCCCATTCGTGTCAGTGATTTTTCCCTGCAGGGAAGAAGTCGTAACACCCTGAGCTACTGCAAGACCTTGTATTACCAATAGTAATGTCATGGTTGTGAGTAATCTCCGCAGAAATGTGAGTTTCATAAACAAGTGTGTTTTAGTGATTAAAATATGGATATGCGGCAAAGGTAAAAACGGCATGTTAAGAAATTGTTAACTGGTTATTAGCTTTGTTATAACAAAAGCTTGATAATCAAATTATTTTGCAAAATAAGGCATTTTGCGGTTAAATAAAATTTTGACTTTGCATTTTACCTGCAATTTAATTTGATAATTATTTACAAAATAGAATTTAATTTTTCGACAGAAAAAGACTATCCTCATTGTAGTTATTATATGTTCGAAAGGATTGTGCCAGGAGAGGAAAACAAACAAATTACGCACACGTATTTTCTATTAGGAAAAGAAATTTTATTTCTTAATTGTTCAATTTTTAATCAATTAAATTTTGAAACCTATCCAAAAGCATTCATTTTTTAACCCGGAGCAGGAGCACATAAAATCTTTGGAATAATTAATCGACTAACAATCAGGTGCTAGTAAAAATTTCATCTACAATTAACATTTCTCATCGTAGATTTGCAGCGTTGTTTTAAGAACAATTAACTTTTAACAAAACCACTAAGTTTATGAGAAATTCTTCTGTACTATTCAGAAGTAAGACACTTATGCTGATATTCTTCTGCATGGGTTTCTTAGGAGTGTTTAATACGACGCTCCAAGCTCAGGTTACGACCTCCTCCATGGTGGGTCGTATCATTGACGAAAACAATGAGCCGCTCATTGGTGCTACCGTGATTGCCATTCACACCCCATCGGGTACGCGTTATGGTACCGTGACAAACGAAGACGGTCGTTTCACGATTCCTGCCATGCGTATCGGTGGTCCGTACGAAGTGACCATTAGCTATGTTGGTTACGAAGAACAAAAGCGTAATAATGTCTATTTGAGTTTGGGAACTGCTGCTACACTTAATCTTGTTCTGCGGAGCGAAGCCATCCAAATCGAAGGCGTGGAGATCGTTGCTACCCGTAACGACGTGTTCAGCTCCGATCGTACAGGTGCTGCTACTAACATCACTACACAGCAACTGAACTCTCTTCCCACGATCAGCCGTAACTTCCTGGATTTTACCCGCTTGACGCCTCAGGCACGCGGCAACTCGTTTGCGGGTCAGGATGGACGTTTGAACAACATTACTATCGACGGTTCTTTGCTGAACAACAGCTTCGGTTTGGCAGGTGAACCAGGTGGTCGTACCGGTATCGCTCCGATTAGTTTGGACGCTATTGAAGAAGTACAGGTAAACATCGCACCATTCGATGTACGCCAGTCTGGTTTCGTTGGTGCAGGTGTAAACGCTGTGACTCGTTCCGGTACAAATGAATTCTCAGGTTCTGCTTTTTATACTTTCCGCAATGAAAGCCTGACGGGTATCAATGCCGCTAATATTGAACTGGATCGCGAACAAAATCAGTTTGATAATAAGCAGTTTGGCTTCCGTTTGGGTGGTCCGATTGTCAAGAATAAATTATTCTTCTTTACCAGTGTAGAATTGGAACGCAGAATTCAGCCGTATCAGGATATTGCCAACACCGGCAACGATCCGGTAGAAGGTAACACGACTCGTGTTTTGGAATCTGATCTGATCGCCGTATCTAACTTCCTGCGCGATAATTTTGGTTATGAAACCGGTGATTACCAAGGATATAATCTGGAAACCAACGGTGATAAATTCCTGGCGAAACTCGATTGGAACATCAATGACAACAATAAATTCAGTGTCCGTTTCACGCGTTTGGATTCTGAGTCAGATCAGTTGATCAGTAACTCCACATCGCTGGGTTTTGGTAATCGTCGAACTAACGGCCGCGCTATGAGCTACCGTAACTCCAACTATATCATTTTTGATAAAATTACATCTGTTATTGGTGAATTGAACTCTTTATTTGGCAGTAAAATCTCCAACAACCTGATTGTTGGTTATACTTTCCAGAATGAAAACCGTGGTGTACGTGGTAGCGGGGATATTTTCCCATTAATTGAAATTCAACAGGAAGGCCAAACATATATTTCTGCAGGTTTTGAACCGTTTACGCCAAGCAACCAGTTGGAATATACGACGTACCAATTGCAAGATAACCTGTCAATTTACTTAAACAAGCACACTTTGACCGCAGGTTTGGGTGTAGAACGTCTTGAATTCCGTAACGTATTCTTCCCGGGCTCTCAAGGTGTATTTGTGTACAACAGTCTGGATGATTTTTATGCTGATCTGAACGATGCAAAAGCCAACCCGAACCGTACGACTTCTCCGGTGAACCTGCGTCGTTTCCAGTATCGCTACTCTGCACTGCCAGGGGGAGTGGATCCGGTTCAGCCGACCAAAGTAACTTACGCCGGTGTTTATTTGCAGGATGAATTTGCGGTAAGCCCGAAATTGAATGTAACTGCCGGTATCCGTATGGATATTCCGTTCTTTGATGAAACCGGTTTTGAAAACCAGCAAGTGTTGACTCAGACTTACCGTACGCCGGATGGTGACCCTATCCAAGTAAGCACCGCCAAATTGCCGGATGCGAAGCCACTGTGGTCTCCACGTATTGGTTTCAACTACGATGTAATGGGTGACAAGACCTTTCAGGTTCGCGGGGGTACAGGTATCTTCACTGGACGCCCGGCCTTCGTTTGGATTTCCAACCAGATCGGTAACAACGGTGTATTAACCGGTTTTGAAGATATTCAAAATACAACCAACCGTCCATTCACTGCAACTCCTGGTCAGTTTATTACTAATGCGGCTTCGCCATCTTCCTACAACATTGATATCACGGATCCAAACTTCAAGTTCCCGCAGGTTTGGAGAACGAATATTGCAGTGGATAAGAAATTGCCTTGGGGCTTGGTAGGTACTTTGGAATTTATTTACAACCAGGATGTGAACGGTGTGAGCTATTGGAATATCAACCAGGAAAATGCCACAGCTACTTTCACGGGTACAGACAATCGTCCTCGTTTCCCGGGTTCAGGCTTGTCGGGCAGTGCTTTGAACAATGCGGTGCGTATCAACGACAACGTAACCGGCGCTGTTTACCTGACCAACCAAAACGTTGGTACAGCATATACTTTCACTGCTTCTTTGGAGAAGAAGTTTGACAAAGGTTTGTTTGCAAGAGTTGCTTACAACTTCGGTGAAGCGAAAAACCTGGTGGATGCTGGTTCGATTGCCGGCGGTTCTTACAACAGTATCGCAAGCGTAAGAGGTAACAACTACCCGGATCTGGCGTTCTCCAGCAATGACCAGCGTCATCGTATTTTGGGTGCGGTTACCTATCGTGCAGAATACCTGAAATGGGGTGCAACCCAGGTTGGTTTGTTCATCAACGGTGCCACGCAGGGGCGTTTCTCCTATGTGATCAACCAGGATATGAATGGTGATGGTATCAACGGTAATGACCTGATGTACGTGCCGAACAGTGGTAGCGAACTCAGATTCGAAGATTTTACTTCAAATGGTATCACCTTCACCGCAGCACAACAAGCCGCTGCATTTGATGCTTACATTAATCAGGATGATTACCTGAGCGGTCGTCGTGGCCAATATGCCGAGCGTAATGGGGTACTATTGCCTTGGTTGTGGAGAGCAGACTTCTCTCTGGCTCAGGAATTCTTCGTGAATGTGGGCGGCAAGCGCAATACTTTCCAGGCTCGTATCGACGTACTGAACGTAACGAACTTGCTAAACAGCGACTGGGGTGTATCTGACCGTGTGATCAACTCTCGTCCGTTGACTTACAGAAGCGTGACGCCAGAAGGGGTACCGGTTTACAGAATGCAAACAACCGGCTCTGGTACCAGTACTCGTTTGTTGGATAGCACTTATCAAAAAGATGCAACCTTTGGATCGGATACTTATAGTATTCAGATCGGATTGCGTTACATCTTCAACTAATATATTTGTCAAATAATAGCAAGAGAGGTTTGCCCGGTTGGGTAGACCTCTCTTATTGTTTTTCTACCTTTGTAAAAGACAATTTTCATTCTTAATAACCACCAAAACCTATCTTATGAAAAAACTTTTTGTTGTTTTATTAACCTCCTTGTTTTCACTCCCGTTTTTTGCACAGCAGACCTATCCGGTTTACACGGTAGCCACCGTCACGACCAACGATGCCGATGGCGTAGCCGATTCTCTGGATGTACTTTGCCAACTACAAGGAATTGTTTACGGAATCAATATTCGTGGCGCGGGCAATGGCCTGCAGTTCACTATTATTGACGCTGAAAATAATGGGATCGGGGTATTTAGCTCCACAAAAGACTTTGGCTATGCCGTCACCGAAGGCGACGAAGTGATCATTCAGGGCGTGATTGACCAGTTCAATGGCTTGACGCAAATCGTGCCCGATACGCTCTGGCGGGTTTCGCAAAACAACATGCTTGTCAATCCGACTATAGTTACAGCTTTAAATGAGTCCA
The DNA here is from genome assembly GCA_964523725.1 of uncultured Saprospiraceae bacterium. Taxonomy (GTDB): domain Bacteria; phylum Bacteroidota; class Bacteroidia; order Chitinophagales; family Saprospiraceae; genus JADJNW01. The sequence goes on along the minus strand of CAZGAU010000121.1, from coordinate 2,583 downwards.
CCGAATCGCAGTTGATTCAAATTGAAAATGTTACCTTGGTTGATCCAGGTGATTGGACTAACAGTGGCTCTGGCTTCAATGTGGACATTACCAACGGTTCGGATACTTTCCAGATGCGCATCGATGCAGATTCGGATATTTTTGGATTGGATGTTCCTTCAGGCATTTTTGATGTGACTGGCATCGGTGGCCAATTCGATTTCAGCGCTCCTTTCGACGGTGGCTATCAGGTCGTGCCGCGTTCTATCGCAGATATTGATCCATATGTGCCGGCTGTGCCTGCGTTCCCTAAATACGATATTGGCGTCGTGACTACCAACGATGCCGACGGACGCCCAGATTCGCTGGATGTAAGTTGCGAATTACAAGGTATTGTATATGGCGTGAATCTTCGCCCGACCGGTTTGCAGTTCACCATTATTGATGCCAATGGCGATGGAATTGGCGTGTTTAATAATACCGGAGATCTGGGATATACGGTGACCGAAGGTGACGAGATCAAAATTCGTGGAGCCATCAGTTTTTTCAATGGCTTGACGCAGATGAACGTAGAGGACATAGAACTGGTTTCTTCCGGAAATCCCCTGATTGCACCAACAGTTGTCACCGAATTGGGTGAAGATACAGAATCACAGCTTGTAAAAATTCTGGGGCTATCAATCGTCAACCCTGCACAATGGACCAACAGCGGTTCCGGATTCAACGTGGACGTGACCAACGGAACCAATACTTTTCAGATGCGCATTGATAATGACGTAAATATATTTGGCTCTTCGCCGCCGGCTAGTACTTTCAATCTGACAGGCATCGGTGGTCAATTCGATAATTCTGCACCTTATAACAGTGGGTATCAGATTTTTCCACGTTATTTACAAGATATTGATCTGGTTAGCAGCGTGCTTGATCCCTCACTGGCGGATGGTGTGAAAATCTACCCAAATCCAGTGGTAAATCAACTTACCCTGGAAGGCCCGCAAGGCTTTGACCGGATTCGAATCACCAATACAGTTGGACAATTGATTCTGGATCAGAAAAATATTTATCAGAAAGAACGGTTTGAACTAAATAACCTGCCCTCAGGTATTTATTATCTTACTTTGATCAAGGGTAACCGTCATTGGACGCTTGACTTTATGAAGCAATAAATTTCTAATAATTTTTGATACAAAAAGCCTGTCGGAGCGTTATGATTCTGGCAGGCTTTTTATTTACTTTCAAAATATTTTATTTAAAACAAGCCCATGAAAAACGAAATGAAAATTGGTATCTCTCTCTCCGGCGGCGGTGCACGCGGAATTGCGCATATAGGTGTACTCGAAGCATTACTGGAAAATGGCATTCAACCCGAAGTCATTGCCGGCACAAGCGCAGGCTCTATCGTTGGGGCGCTTTATGCAGCCGGCAAAACCCCGGAAGAAATGCTCGACTTTGTCAAGGACAGCAGCATTCTGAGGATTTTCAGGGTTGGCTTGCCAGACAAAGGACTGGCTTCTTTAAAATATTTGCAGGAACGCTTACAGGAGGCGATTCCGGAAGATAATTTCGAATCCTTACAAAAACACCTGTTTATTGCAGTAACCAACTTGCTTACCGGAAAGCTGGAAATCAAAAGCAGTGGCGAATTGCACAAAGTCATTATGGCTTCTTCAGCGATTCCACTTGTATTTCAGCCGGTTACAATCGGTGATGGACTCTATGTGGATGGCGGCACCATCGAAAACCTGCCCGTTCAGCCTATCCGGAATTTATCGGATGTAGTAATTGGAGTAAATGTAATGCCTTATGAACCCGTGGAGGAAAAGTCGGTCAATTCTATGTGGAGCATTGCGGTTCGTTGTTTTGAAATGGCGATTTGGGTAAATACCAAACCTGATCTGAAAAACTGTGATATTATCATCGAACCTGGAAAGGTGCGCAATTTTAATATATTTCAATTCAATAAATACAAGGAACTCTACGAGATCGGTTATGTAGCGACTATGCTACAAATACCCGAAATCAAAGCCCAATTGCAGAAAAAATTAACGGCCATTTCCTAATTCAGGAACACCGCCTGCTCTGATTCTTCCAGAATCTGCACGTCAATATTTTCCTTGAGCGTGGTGGCCAAAGACAAGCCCACATAATCGACCTGGATCGGGAATGATTTGTGCTTGCGATCAACCAATACCGCTACTTCTATTTTTTTGGGCAAAATCTGCATGATCGGCTTGCAAGCATAGAAAATCGTGCGGCCGGTATTTGCCACATCATCCACCAGAATAATGACCTTATCCTGCATCTGCTCGATCGGCATTTCTACCTGAACCTCTCCGCTTAGTGGACTAGCAGGATTCAAGCGAATCCGCGTCATAATGATCCGGATACCAGTAAGTTGTACCAGCTCATTCAGCAACATTTTTGCAAAATTGTGACCATTATTATTGATGCCGGCCAGAATGATTTCAGGTTCGCCGTAATTATTTTCCAGGATTTCAATCGCTAGGCGCTTGATCTTCTGCTGGATTTGTCTTTGGTTGAGAATTTTCATAACCGCAATTTTGTCCCCAAGTTTATTTAAATTCCATCTGAATTGTAAATTTG
>CAZGAU010000120.1:0-16707 GCA_964523725.1 uncultured Saprospiraceae bacterium | reverse complement strand
ATTTTACATGCGCGGGCATATCGTCGGGACCTTCCAAATCATGTTTTAAAAAGGGCATGTTTTCGGGTACCAAACGGTTGAAAATTTGCTCAAAATCTTCCCGTACGGTCGGATCGGCGTTTTCATTGATCGTCAATCCAGCAGAGGTATGTTTGATAAAAAGGTGAAATATACCCGTTTGAGGGAATTGTGGCAATTCCTGGAGTACTTTCTGTGTAATGAGATGAAAGCCCCGTGGATAGGACGGAAGCAAAATTTCTTTCTGTTGAATCATATCAATCAGTTCGACCGGATAACAAAAATAGGAAGTTTTGCTCAGTACCGTTTATTTTTTTGACAATATCCTCGCGATTGCCCGGCGGGAAGGGCATTTTAGTCGATGAAAGTTTTTTAGTATCTTGTTACACCCATTTACCCCATTCATCCCTTTCAATAGAAATAATGCGGAATGAACCTGGCCAGGTTATCATGAATCAGCCCGGTTGTTTCACGGATGCCAATTCCTGCGGGCGAGTCGCCCACCACCCAGCTACCGATCACCGGGCGGTTCCCGGAAAATTCGGGCAACTCAAAATATTCCTGATAAATATAGCCTTCGTAACCGTATTCGCCCTGCGTAGCCTGGAGCAGCTTACCGTTTTCTATAATGGTGACATTGGCGCCTTCGCGGCTGAGCAGTGGCTTTTTGACAAAAGAGCGCATGCCATTTTCCCGATCGTAGCAGGGTAGTAAATTCGGATGGTTGGGAAACATTTCCCACAATACTTTGAGGATCGCTTTATTCGACAACAGGATTTTCCAGAAAGGCTCCACCCAAAGCGTGCTCGCGCCCACGGTGTGCAAACCAAATTCTTCGCGAAGCATGAATTCCCATGGATACAGCTTGAAGCAATTAAAAATTTCCTCTTCTTCCATATCCACAAAAGCGCGAGCCTCCTCCTCCCAGCCGATGTCTTCCATATCGATAAAATCGACTTTCAGACCGGCTTGCTGGGCGCAGTCCATGAGGTACGCAACGGTCATATAATCTTCATCACTCACGGTAATGCAAGCAAAATGCAGGTGGAAAATGCCACGTTGTTTGAAATATTTGAATTGTTCTATCAGATGCTCATGAATCGAATTGAACTGATCAAGATTTTTTTCATAATCCTGGAGCCAATACCATTGCACCACCGAAGCTTCCAGCAGTGACGTGGGCGTGTCGGCATTGAATTCGAGGAGTTTGATTTTCCCATTGGCATATGCCAGGTCAAAACGCCCGTAAAGCGTGGGTTCATCCACATCCCAGCTGTGCCGGATGCGCTCGTGGTAAGCTTCGGGAATGGCAAATTCGTGCAGGCGATTGTCGCGCAAAACCGCCTCCACGGCTTCCATACACATGCCAAACAGATCTTTAGTGATCCGCTCGATTTCCAGGATTTCCGATTTGCGGAAAGCATAACAGGCGCTTTCATCCCAGTATTTGCCTTCTACCGAGTGGAAAATAAAGCCTTGATTTTCCACTATTTTCTGCCAGTTGCGGCGCTCTTTGACGAGTCCTCTTTCCATGAATTGCGGTGTAGCGGTGAAACGGGTGTAATGGGTTAAATCGGTAAAATTGGGTTAATTGGTTCAAACTTTGAACTATCAAACCTTGAACTTTTAAACCATAAACAAATCAACTATTCACGGTGCGGCCGGAAGAGGTTCTGCCAAAGCCTCCTCGGGTGATGCGGGTTGGTTGATAACTGGGTTTTGAAATTTCCTGCAAGGTACCCCCCCGATAGGAATTTGGAGAAATAAATCCGCCGATGACCGGATAGAAAAAACCATGATATGAGCGGTAATGATGGCCATGTACAGTCGTATCGCGGCTTTGAGCATCATCATAACCGCTTACCCATTCGTCTTTGGGTTCCTGCCGGCAGGCGGCCAGTACCAGGGTAAGACCCAACAGAATGACTTTGGACTTTTTCATCGTCGTTTAATTTGAATGATAAACCTGCAAGATAGGCAAATTGCGGAAAGCTTGCCCGAAACATAGATAGAATGAAGCTCCGGCTCGATGGTCGGCATTCAAACTCAAATAAAAGCAGTAAAATGGTCGAGGAAAGCTTGGCGCCAAGTCCTCAGAGCTTTCGGCGATTGCCGTAAGTCGGGCATTTCAGGTCACCAAAATAATACACCAATCCGATGCCGGCCAATACGTAAGAATCATTGATGCTGGTGCTGCCGCGTTGGCGTCCGGCCTGACCGATTTGTCCGTCATTGACACCCGGGATCAGGATAGAGCGGTCGGACAGATCAGCCGCTACATCGCCGCGTGCCCGGCGGAGGTCGTCATTGTCAGGATAGAAACCACTCACATCATCCAGATAATCAGTAAATACGGTTCTTGCACCCAATTCAATGTTGATACTCCACTCATAGCTCAGGTCAATTTTGAAACCAAAACCGTACACCAGCCCCGCATTGACGGAGTAGTATTCTTCACCTTTGAATTGACCTTCGGTGCCAAGGGGCCGCAGTTCGACCCATTCGCCTTTGTATTCAGCTTCGGGGTTGAAGTGAAAAACATTCATACCCGCAAAAAGATAAGGTGTAAAAAATTCCTCACGGCTGCCGTGGGTATAAGGAAGAAAATTAAACTCCAGCTGCGCTGCACCCTCAATAACTCTTGAGCGGAAACTTAGATTCCGTGCGCGCTCGAAGGTATTTTTGGAAGCCGCGTCATCGCCCATGACGGTGCCCATGTTGCCGGAGAACTTAAGCGCCAGGCGGTTATTGAAATTGAAACGACCCACGATACCGCCGGCCAAACCCGGCATGCTTAGGTTGTAATTGGTGTTCAAATCGCCGAAATAGGTCGACGTGCCCACCCAACCGCCGGCTTCCCAGCCTCTTTGGGCAATAACCAGGGAGAATATGTTGCTCAGGATTACGACTAGAATTAGTTTTTTCACCGTGTTCTTCGATTTTGGATCATCCAAGGGATTGCAAAGTTACATTTTAACGGTAAAAACTTGGATTGTTGTATCTTTTCCTTGAATTTTAGCTATAACGAGTTGTTTTCGAACCACAAATGAATCACCTATGAGATGCCTGATTGTTGATGATGAGCCCTATGCGGTCAATTTGCTGGCAGAATACATTGAGCAAACGCCTTTCCTGGTGCTGGCCGGCAAGTGCTATAATGCAATTGAAGCTTTGAATCAATTGGAAAAGAATGAAATAGATATTATTTTTTTGGATATAAATATGCCGAAATTGTCGGGTATGCAACTGGCAGGGCTGTTTAAAGAGGAGTATCAGATCATTTTTACAACGGCGTACTCCGAATTTGCAGTGGAAAGTTATGAACTCAACGCCGTGGATTATTTGCTCAAGCCTATCACTTTCGAGCGTTTTATAAAGGCGGTTCAAAAAGCCCGAAACGCCCGCAAGCAAAAGAAATCTTCCCCTGACTCACCATCTGAAAATAGCGACGCTACATTTTATGTAAAAAGCGGCAAAGCTCTCATCAGGCTTGATTTTGACGAAATCCGTTATATGGAAGCGCTAGGGGATTATGTCGTTTTTCATTTAGCGCAGGAACGGCACGCTGTATATAAGCGCATGAAAGAACTGGAAGCTACGCTGCCGGAGCAGTTTTGCAGGATTCATAACTCTTACATTGTCAATATGAATCATATTTCTAAAATTGAAGATAAGCAGGCGCATGTCGGTCAGGTAAAATTGCCCATCAGCGAGAAGTATCATGATGACTTTTGGGAGAAGGTGCAAGCACGATTATTCAAGTAAGCACTTGGCAGCTTACAGTCAATAACGATAATTTGATTATTGCAAACCACCTGTTGTTTTTTCCAAAACGCCCAGACCAAAGAGTGCAAAGTCATATTTCACTGGATCTTCAGGATCAAATTGCCGGAGTGTTTCTGTCAATTCCAAAACCGCCTGCCAATCTGTTTGTTTACGATCAAGCAATCCATATTTTCTGGCGATGCGGTCCACGTGCACGTCGAGGGGCATCAATAATTGAGAAGATTTTATGCGATTCCACAAACCAAAATCCACGCCTTTGCTGTCTTTCCTTACCATCCAGCGGAGGAACATGTTGAGGCGCTTGCAGGTGGACTTCCGCGCGGGCGTGGGGATGTGTTTGCGGGTTCGATGGGGCGCATCAGGCAGCGAAAAAAAGAATTCGTGAAAACCCAAAAGAGTGTGTTCCACCGTATTTATAATAGAAGGCCCTGCAAAACGGGCGAAAGCATCCTCCAGCGAATCGTGCTGACGGTAGTAGTTTTGAAAAAATTCCAGGAAATAAAGCGTATCCGTTGCTTGGAAGGTGCGATGTTTAAAGTCCAGGAATTCTTTCCGGTCTGATTCGGCGTGATTCAGGATAAAATCGTACGGCGCACCGTCCATGAGCTGAATGAGCGTATCGGCACTGTTGATGATGGTTTTGCGCTGCCCCCAGGCGAGCACGGCTGTCCAGAATCCAATGATTTCAATATCCTGCAATTTGTTGAAGCGGTGCGGAATGCTGATGGGATCATTGGGTATGAATTCAGGGCGATTGTACCGTTCTACGCAATCATCCAAAAACGCTTTTATGTCAGCCGGCATTCAAAGATATTTTTAAAATAAAATTGAAGAATCAATAATTTAACGGTGATTTCACGAACGCTTTACACCGAATATTTGCCTGAAACCAAAGAAACTTATTTCTTTGACCTAACCCAAAACTAATTATGACTGCAACACTTGCATACACCTTACTCCTGGCGGCTATCTACATTGGCAAAATGGCTTTTGATAAGGTAGAAAGTTAGACTTTAGATATTAGATTTTTCTATCGAGGCCTTTTGTTGAAATATCTCTATCCAATCCACAATCGCCACTATCCGCTCAGCCTTGCGCAGGTTGTTTGTACATATTCAGATGCACAAGCCCCCAGCGTTGCAGGCGATGATAGAGTGATACCCGCAATACCCCCAATCCGTAACGAATGCTCCTCGGCAAATTGATCGAAGATGCTTCCTCAAAATACTTCGTAGGGCAGGTTACTTCTGCAATGTGAAAACCCGCGTAGATGATCTGCGACAGCATTTCATTGTCAAATACAAAGTCATCCGAATTTTCATTAAAATTAATGCCTTCCAGCACTTTTCGGCTGAACGCGCGATAACCTGTGTGGTATTCCGATAGTTTGTAATTGACCAATACATTCTGCGTGAAAGTCAGAAAACGATTGGCGATATATTTGTACAAAGGCATGCCCCCGGCGAGCGCGCCGCGCCCCAGAATGCGAGAACCCAGTACCACAGGATATAGCTCTTCGCCAATGATATTCACCATCGAGGGGATCAACTTGGGTGTGTATTGATAATCCGGGTGCAACATGATTATGATATCACCGCCGAGCTCTAAAGCCTTGTTGTACAGCGACTTCTGGTTGCCGCCGTAGCCTTTATTTTTTTCGTGAATCAGCACATGTTCAATGCCGATTTTTTTAGCCAATTCTACCGTATTATCGCGGCTGGCATCATCGCAGAGGATCACATTATCCACCAGATCAAAAGGAATTTCCTGATACGTTTTTTCAAGCGTGAGCGCTGCGTTGTAAGCCGGCAGCACGACAATGACTTTTTTTCCTTTGTACATTGTTTTCCAAATTGTGCCGCAAAGATAATGTTCTAAGTTGAAAAGTTCAGAGGTTTAGGCGTTTGGAACATCTGATGAAAAATTTTCAATGTTTGACTTAGGCAGGTTGCCAGAGCTCAATTTTATTGCCTTCTGGGTCCACGATCCAGCCAAATTTGCCGATGCCCTCCATCGTTTCGGTTTCATCCAACACCTTGACGCCCTCTTCACGCAGGGTTTCCAGGAGTTTGTCGAGGTTTTCTACCCGGAAATTGATCATAAACGGTTTCACACTGGGCTGGAAATAATTGGTGTCTTCAGTAAAAAAACTAAAAACAGTGGCGGGGTCAGGGTGCTTGTCTTTTTTCCAAGGTAAAGCAATGTAGAGATTGTCCCCAAAGTCAAGGTGGAGGTGTGTTTGGTACCAGGCAGCCAGGGCCTTCGGGTCGGTAGCTTTGAAAAAAATACCACCAATACCGGTAACTCTTTTCATCGGAGCGGAGTTTAATGATTTGTAATCTTCACTTTCAATACAAATCAACAAAATTTCAGGCAAAAACGCCTCCTTCTAAAGTCGGATTCTACGGATTCCATCGAAAAGTTTCGATCATTTTCATGACATCGGCTTTCACAAATTCGTAAACGGGCGCAAGCGAATCGGTATTCACTTGAGTATTAAAATACAAGGCGCCCCGCAGGAAATGCGTAGTACTGTCGGTTAGGTAAAACTGCATGGGCGAAGCAGCCGGGCCATCAAGCATAAAGGCAAAACCGCTAACGTTGTTATTTTTTTCAATGCGCAATTCTTCGATATAATTGGCTTTTTTATTATGAAAATTCACCATATCAAAAGCATCTTCCTTCAGGCGTTCCAGAGATTTTCCTTGTCCGATTTCATAATAACTACAATGCAAACGACTGCCAAATGCCGGGATATACACATTAAACCAGCAAGGATGGGCAGGTTTTTCGTCAAAAAAAGTGGTATCCCGTTCGATTTCAGCATAAACCGGATATTGAAAAGTGAAATTGCAAAAATCCGCATCAAATTGCTGATAAGCTTTATCGGGGTAAATCACGCGCGGGTAGGCACGGGGCTTGGGTGTGAAAGCCGGCTCTGAATTACAGGCGACAAAAAAGGTCGAAATCCCCAAAAATAAAACGATTGGTATCTTCATAATTCAATTTTCTACTCCAACATTCTACTACTTAGGTAATGTGATCAACACCTGCTCAATGCGGCGTTTGCTTACCGAAACGATTTTAAAACTAAATTGATTGTGAGCAATTTCCACATCTTTTTTGGGCAGTTGCCCGTACATTTCCAGCATCAGCCCCGCCAGCGAATCCGCTTCGCCGCGTACTTCTTCAAACTCAGCTCCTTCGACGCCGATGGTTCGGAATACGTCATTGAGCAGGGTTTTGCCTTCAAACAGGTAATTATAATCGTCGATTTTCCGATAAACGACTTCGGCTTCGTCATCAAATTCGTCCTTGATATCACCGATGATTTCTTCGAGAATGTCTTCGAGGGTGACCAAACCCGAGCTGCCGCCATATTCATCTACTACAATAGCCATGTGCAGGTGCTGCCGCTGGAATTCTTTGAGCAAATCGCTAATTTTCTTGGCTTCAGGGACATACAATACGTTGTTTCTAATCAAAGCCTGCCAGGAAAAGTCAGAGGTTTCGTTCAAATGCCCCAGTAAATCCTTGACATAAAGAATTCCTTTGATGTTATCGAGGTCACTTTCGTACACTGGGATGCGCGAATAGCCCGATTCTTTAGCTATTTCCAGGAGTTCCTTGTATTCGGCGGTGATATCCACAGCCACTACATCCACACGGGAGGTCATAATCTGGCGTACGGTGACATCACTGAATTTGACAATGCTTTTCAGTATATCGACTTCCTGTTCAGTATCTTCTTCGTTGCTCACCGTCAGCTCTATGGCTTCGTCGATATCTTCTCTGCTGGTGACAATTCGATGCATCTTGGATTTGGCAAGGCGTTTTTCAATCAGGCGGGTCGAACTGACGAGCATCTGACTCAAAGGACTAAAAACGCTCATTAGTATGGAAAGTGGTCGGGACATAAATTTTGCTAAACGAATATTATTTAAACGGGCATAGACCTTGGGCGCTACTTCACCAAAAAGTACCAGTAAAAAAGTGACACCTACCACTGTTATCAGGAAACTGATGACATTGGCCAGCATCTCACCAGAAGCCAGACTAATGTTGAAGGTTTCGGTCATATTGATAGCCCATGCTTGGAAAGTAGCTTCTGTAAGTAAATTGCGCAGTACAAAATCGGAAATAATGACAATCGCGATGTTCACAAAGTTATTGCTAATAAGGATGGTAGCCAGCAACCTGCGCGGCTTGTCTTTAAGCAGGAGAATACGTTTGCTGCTGCCGTGTTTATCATCGGCGAGTTTGTCAAAATCGGCATGGGTTAATGAAAAAAAGGCAACCTCCGAAGCGGAGATCAGTGCAGAAGATATCAGCAATAGCACGATACCCAATGCCCCCACGATGACCTCTGGAGGGGGCGAGGTAAGCAAAAGCAGCGAAAAATAATGTTGACTATCAGGCTCCGTTTCCAATTAAAAAGCAATTAGTGAAACCATACTGAGGGAAGTCAGACTTCCTCATTTTTTTATTAGAACGGAAGATCATCATCAGCTGCATTAGGAACTTCGGCAGGCATATCACTATTATAACCGGATGGCTCGTCGCTGGAGCCGGGGAAATAACTACTGCCCCCATCACCAGATTTGCCATCGCGCTTATCGATGATTCTGAAATAGCTGGCTACTACCTCTGTTGTTTTGCGGTTGTTGCCGTCTTGATCCTGCCATGTACGGTGGGTAAGTTTACCTTCTACGTACACGCCCATCCCTTTTTTCAGCGTACTTTCGGCGCGTTCCGCCAGATTCCGCCATACCACGATATCATGCCACTCGGTCTGGGTTTGCCATTCACCGCTTTTATCCTTATAATTCTCGTTGGTTGCGATCGGAAATTTAGCGACGACTGCTCCATTATCAAGGCGACGCACTTCGGGGTCGCGTCCTAAATTGCCAATTAATATCACACGGTTGACCATGCTGTATCCTGTTTTTAATAAAAATGCCTCATTAAGCTGTTGGGTTGACCTAAAGCAGGTTTAAATATAAAGAATTATCCCGCAAATACAAATCTATTATTTTTGGGAAGGCAAATTTACTCAAGTTTTTTCGTTCTGTTACAATAAAATACGAATCTTCCGGTAATTTCCCGGATTGTAGTTCAATTTCAAAAAATACCGCATGTATCAACTGATGGGTCAGAACTTGTTTAAAAGGACGAGAAACGCGCTTTATTGTAAACCGCCTGGTACCAAAAATATTTTTCCAGAGCGGACTGTCACGCAAACCTTCAGGGTTTAATTGGGCTTCGGGCAATTCAATCAATGGAAATTCATACAATTGCTGCCAGATGTCTTTCTCCGTGCGCTTTTGCAAAAGAATTTTAGTGTCGGATTCGACGATTAAATAATGAAAATATCGCTCACGCTTGACTAATTTCTTGGACTTCACCGGGAGTTTTTCGACCATATTCTGCTGAAAAGCAACGCATTCTGATTTTAAAGGACAATTTTTGCAAGCGGGCGATTGCGGCGTGCACTGCGTAGCGCCGAAGTCCATGATCGCCTGATTGTAGCGGCCCGGTTGGTTTTGGTCGAGGGTTTGTTGAGCGAGCTGGTTAAACAATTTTTTCCCATCGGTAGAATCGGTGGGTGTTTCCATACCAAAAAATCGTGCCAATACCCTGAAAACATTGCCATCCACCACGGCATGCGGGAGATCAAACGCAAAGGAAGCAATTGCCGCGGCTGTGTAAGGTCCTACGCCTTTCAAAGACAAAATTTCTTCATAAGTTTCCGGGAAATTGCCATTTCGTTCATATGCGATGTGCTTGGCAGTGGCGTGCATATTGCGCGCGCGCGAGTAGTAACCCAGTCCTTCCCAAAGCTTCATTACTTCATCTTGCGGGGCATCGGCAAGGTTGAGCACGGACGGGTAGGCTTTCTTGAAGCGTTCAAAATACGGTAAGCCCTGTTCTACTCTGGTTTGTTGAAGAATGATTTCCGAAAGCCAGATCAGATAAGGGTTCTTTTCTCCTTTCCAGGGGAGCGGACGATGGCTGGCGGCGTACCAGTGCATCAGGTTTTCCCGGAAAAAAGTGATATGTTGCTCAGAAAATTGCATCGGATATTCAAATTTAAAACGCAAAGGTACCAAAACAAAAAAGGCGACAAGTGTTTACCTGCCGCCAAGCGTTTATAATTATTTCACCATTTTATTCCAGCATATCTTCAGTTTGAGCTGCCGCGATGTGCTCATAACGACTGGTAATTGTTTCTTTCAGCTCTTTGCGTGCAAAGAAAATGCGACTTTTTACGGTGCCCAGCGGCAAGTCCAGATAATCGGCAATTTCCTGATATTTGAATCCCTGATAATGCATCAGGAAAGGAATTTTGATACTATCATCCAGACCCTCAATCATCGTAGTTAGTTCCTTCATCAAAATATTGGCATCGCCACGATTGGAAATAGTAGTGCTGCCGGAATTGATATAATAGAGGTTATCGGTAGAATCCATGATAGTATTGGCTTTGGCCTTCTTCCGGTAATTATTGATGAAGATATTTTTCATGATGGTAAACAACCAGGCCTTTAAGTTAGTACCCGGTGAAAACTTATCGCGATTGGTGATGGCCCGGTAGGCTGTCTCCTGGAATAAGTCTTTCGCGTCTTCCACATTCTTGGTCAGATTGTAAGCGAAAGCATGCAGTAATCCAGACATTTGATCCAATCTTGTGTTAAATTCCAAGTGAGACATGGCTGATTTATTTTTTGTTTAAGATTTTGATTAACGCTCATTTCTTTTGTTGAACCAAAATTACATAATTGTTAAACAAGATCCAAATAATGTTTGACCATTTTTAGGAATTTGTCTGAAATCAAGAATTGTTTTTTGATTTAAATATAAATCAATTAATTGATAATCAATGATTTGATATCAATAGTTAACAAAATCATAAATTTTCTTTATTTTCAGTAAAAATTGAAAATTATGAAAGAAAAAAGCAAAAACGCAGCTTTTCGGGAAAGTTGTTTGATATAAATACGAGGACAAAATGCAGCTTAGATTACAAAAAAGACTTATTTCTGCGCTTTGGAAACCAAATAGATGGCAATAGTTCCGAAAACGATATTGGGAATCCACATACCGATCAATGGCGGTACTACTTGCCCGGTGGCAAATACAATGGAAAAACGGGAAAGGAAGATAAAAATCGCGCCCAGCAAGATGCCAATGGCCAGGTGTAGCCCGATACCGCCGCGTACCTTCCGTGAAGCAATGGACATACCGATTATAGTAAGGATAAAAATGGTAAAAGCATCCGCGGTACGGCGATACAGCTCTACTTCATACTTATTGGTGTTGCCCACGCCGCGTTTTTTCTGGTTGGCAATATATCGTTTCAGCTCGGGGGTCGTCATCATGGAATGCTGCTCCTTATAATCCACAAAGTCATCCGGCGTAAGGTTGAGCGTCGTATCTACCTGTTGCCCGCGCCCGATGATAAGCCCTTCCTGCAAACCATTAAAAGTATGGATTTCGTAGTCGTTGAGCTGCCATTGTTGCTTGGCGCCAACCCAGCGGGCCGATTCGGCTTTGAGTAGGGAGGTGAGCCGGTTTTCCTCGAAATGTTCGATCCGGAAATTCCGGGCAGTGGTGTCACGCTTACGAAAAAATTCGATGAATACCTTGGTATCAGGAGAAACGAAAAGATGAACATTCTGGGTTTTACCCTTGTCGTTGTTTTTGTCAATATAAGTATAGACCACCCGCAGCATTTGTTTGTTGCCCATAGGCACAAAGTAGTGATTGCCTGCAAGGCTCATCAGTGCAATGATACTTGCTCCGATCAGATAAGGACGCATAAAACGGCGATAACTCACCCCGGCATTGAAAATGGAGATGATTTCAGAATTGGAAGCCAGACGCGAAGTGAAGAAGATTACCGCAATCAGCGTAAACAAAGGCCACAGCAAACTAGCAATAAATAAAATAAAATTGGGATAATACTCCAATATGATTTCCCGCTTGGTGATGGGCTCTTCGATAAACTTCTCGATCTTTTCACTGAAATCAATGACCATCGCGATCATCGTAAAGATGAGCACCGTAAAAAAGAAGGTGGTCATAAACTTCTTCAGAATATAGCGATCGAGTGTTTTTAACATCTTCAAAATTAGTTCAAAAGTCCAATGTTTAACGTCACAAATGAAAATATCGTTTGCTTCGGTAAAATCATTTACAGTCAAATGACCCTACAAACGCCTCTCCATTGCTTCCACCATCTCTTTCTTCCAAACTGGAAAATCACCCGCCTGGATGTGTCGCCGCGCTTCGCCCACCAGCCAAAGGAAAAAACTGAGATTGTGCAGGGTTGCAATTTGCATGGCCAGAATTTCACCGCAGCGGAACAAATGGTGCAAATAAGCTTTGGAATGATTCTGGCTTGTCGATGCAGTACTTGCCTCGTCAATCACACTGAAATCGTCTTTCCACTTGGCATTCTTGATGTTGATCATACCTTGAGCCGTATAGAGCATGCCGTGACGGGCGTTGCGTGTAGGCAATACACAGTCAAACATGTCCACTCCGAGCGCGATACATTCCAGGATATTCATCGGCGTACCGACGCCCATCAGATAGCGGGGCTTCTCTTTCGGTAAAATCTGACATACCAGATCAGTCACTTCGTACATTTTTTCCGCAGGCTCGCCGACCGACAAGCCACCAATGGCATTGCCTTTTAAATCAAAAGATGCCACTGTTTCTGCCGAAGCTACCCGAAGATCGTGGTAAGTACTGCCCTGCACAATGGGGAAAAGCGCTTGCTCGTGCCCGTAGCGGGGTCCGGTTTTATTAAAATGTTCCACACAACGCTTTAGCCAGCGATGCGTCAACTCCATTGAATCTTTGGCGTATTTATAATCGCAAGGATAGGGCGGGCATTCGTCAAAAGCCATGATAATATTGGCTCCGATGATGCGCTGTACGTCCATCACATTTTCCGGGGTGAAAAAATGCCGCGATCCGTCGATGTGCGAAGCGAAGGTGACGCCTTCTTCACTAATTTTGCGCTGACTGCTCAAAGAATAAACCTGATAACCGCCGCTGTCGGTCAACATAGGCTTCGACCAATTGATAAATCGGTGCAATCCACCGGCTGGTTCAATCACTTCCATGCCCGGGCGCAGGTACAAATGATAAGTGTTGCCCAGGATGATCTGTGCTTTAATCACATCATTCAGCTCTGCTTGATGCACTGCTTTTACCGAACCCAGCGTGCCCACCGGCATAAAAATAGGCGTTTCAATTGTGCCATGATCGGTTTCGATTCGTCCGGTGCGCGCTTTGGATTGTGAATCCTGAGTTTCTAATGTAAACTGGAACAAGGGTAGTTTTTTGTATTTGTAGGTTTAAATGCGGTAGCGGTTGCTATCCAGTTTTAATAATACAGCAATCATGATAGTAAAGCCGAGCAGGGAAGAACCACCTTTGCTGATAAACGGCAATGGAATACCGATAATTGGGACTAGTCCCATCGTCATGCCGATATTGATAAAAAAGTGCACGAATAGAATTCCCGCCACGCAATAGGCATAATGCCTTGAAAAATTAGAGCGCTGCCGCTCGGCAATAATCGTCAACCTATAAAGGAATAAAGAGAAAAGTGTAATGATGCCGAAGCTTCCAATGAAGCCCTGTTCTTCACCGATCGTACAGAAAATAAAATCAGTGGATTGTTCCGGCACATAATTGAGTTTGGTCAGGGTTCCATTGCGGTAGCCCTTACCCTGGAGTCCGCCCGAACCAATAGCTAGTTTGGACTGCCACAAATTATAATAAGAACCGGCACGGCTGGTCAATTCCGGGCGTAGCCATACATTGAGTCGATCCTGCTGGTGTGGTTTTAATATTTCATTGAAAGCAAAATTTGCAGCGAAAGCAAGTCCAGCACCTATAACAATGGTAGAAAGAACCAGGCTTACAATTCTACCTCTTTTTTTTAGCCATTGTGCAATAGAAAGTACTCCCATGACAACAACGGTGGTGATCAATGCCTGCATGCCCCATCCCTCTGTTGCTGCATAATATGCGCCACCCGCAGTGGACACTGCCGCGAGGAGCCAGTAACGACGGTTGTCTTTGAATTGAAATGCCAGCACGCCGATACCCAGTGTGACCATCGTGAGAATAATGTACATAGGATCAAAGAGCAAACCAAGAATCAGGAGCAAAGTCGCAAAAATTCCAACGATATAATAAATTGGTGATAGACCTTCCCTAAAAAGCACCACCAGGAATGACAGAAAAACAACCGCAGAACCAAGGTCTGGTTGTAATAAAATCAGTGCCATCGGCAGCAGTATCAGCCCAAAAGAGATCAACTGAGAACGCGAGTTTCGAAGGTCAGTGCGATAATTGCTCAGAAAATTGGAAATGGCCAGACAGGTAGCAAATTTAGCCACTTCCGAAGGTTGAAATGAAAATCCTCCGAAAGTAAACCAAGAAGTGGCGCCCTTAATTTCTGTACCAAGAAAAGGCACAGCTACCAGCAGCGCTATGGCAAATATGTAAATGAGGTAAGAAAACGTTTGCCAGAATTTCCAGTCAATAGCGAAAATAATTGCAAATGCACTCAGCGAAATCCCGATCCAGATCAGCTGCTTCCCGGCGGAACTGCTGAAAAAACCAAGCCCGGCTTCCTGACTGTAACTCACGGCATAAATCATCATCCATCCGATTGCCACAAATGCCAGGTACATCGAAAAAGCTGCTCTGTCTATCGTTCTGAGCCCTGCGGCATCTCTCTTATTCTTCATCTATCACTTTCTGAACTGTACATTGAGTGAAAACAACTGACTTAAACGGATTTTCTAGACTTCTCGTATATCCCTTAAACTATTGATTAAAATTCGATCATTGGAACACAGGCGGATATCAATAAACACCGATCAACTCTGCCGGGCGCACCGTGTTGTCTTTCACGAGATACGCACTGGGATAGTCTCTGCGCAGCAGGTATTGCAGGCGAATGGCTTCCAGCTTGGTCTTGAAAGCGCCGGCGTACAGCTTGTACCAGGGATTGGCATGCACCCAGTCGATCGGAATATTCGGGTATTTGTACTGGAATACCTGCCTTGCGCTCTCCAGCTGTTGGCGGTCGGGCGTAGCCAGCACCTGAACCCGCCAGCCATCTACGGTGGTGGTGGCTTTATTGCTTTTAATAAAACGATCCATCATCTGGGAAATCAAAGGATCTTCCTTGATTTGGATATTCTGAGCGGTGAGTGCCAACGCAAAGCCAACGATGAGCAAAGTCAATATTCCTCTGAGCATGAGTTCTTTTTCGCAAAGATAAGGAATTCAGTGTGATTTAATGTTAAATGTACGTAAATCAAACCATTAGAATTGCATCTGGTCTCACCTTCTCCTCGTCCCCAAGTCACTTCGTCACCCCATCACCCTATCACCCTATCTCCCTATCTCCCCATCACCCCATCACCCTTCCTTCACAATTGATACACCCGCCGAGCTGCCGAGCCTGCGCGCGCCGGCCTCGATCAGACGAACGGCATCGCTTTTGGTGCGGATACCTCCGGAAGCTTTGATCTTGACCTTGTCCTGGAGCATTTCTTTGAGGAGATTGACGATTTCCACCGTAGCGCCTTCCCCATTGAATCCGGTAGAAGTTTTGACAAAATCGGGCCGAGTTTCCAGGCAGATATCGCAGAGATTGCGGATTTCAGTTGGACTAAGCAGTCCCGTTTCAAAAATGATTTTTACAATTTTTCCCCGCAGGTGCGCCGCCATCACTACACTATCGATGTCATTTTTTACATAGTTCCACATGCCGCTCTTGATCGCGCAGATGTTTACGACCACATCCACTTCGCTCACGCCTTCGTCGATGGCTCTTTTGATCTCTTCTACTTTGGCGACGGTTGCCGAGTAACCCATCGGAAAACCGATAACCGTAGCTACTTTTACTGTACTATCTGCCAGAAAATCAGCCGCTTGCTTGATATAAAAGGGAGGCACACATACCGCCGGAAAATGATATTGCATCGCTTCGCTACAAATCCGTTTGACATCCTCCAGGGTACAGTCCGCTTTAAGGATGGTGTGGTCGATATAACTGGCCAAATTCATGTCGATCTGGGGTTTATAATGTTCCAACAGTGCAAGGTTTTCGTCCAAAATTCCTATACTAAATCGCTGCAATATATCACAAAATTCCATTCCAAACCAACTTTTTGTTGGTTTAAAACAAGATACTTTCGTGAAAAAGATTCATCTATTCACTTTGGAATGAATGTGCCTCTCTGAGTCAAAAAGTATCAACGGATCGAGTTAATAATATTTATAAAATTTATATGATAAAGCTTGGAAATTATTACACCTTGAAATAAATTTGAAATGGAATATTTTTTTAAAGTAAGCAAAGGGACAATTTTAAATTAAAATAAAATATTTCATAAGAAGTTGGTTGTCAGCTTAATTGGACTTTCGACAATCGACTGTAAAACTGTCCGGCTACTTAAAACAAACAGGAAATCAAGCTGTATATTTAAATCATTTTAAATAAATTAACATGAAACTTATCAAGCAATTGTCATTCTGGCTATTATTTTATATCGCTTGTATTGTTTTTGTAGGCCTTTTAACGCTGGATATAGACGTAGCGCGTAATACCACCATTTTCATTGCGCTGATCGGTTGTTTTCTATTGGGTATTTACATCAGAAAAAAAAATTGGTGGAATGCCCCATCCAAATTATATCTGGTTTCTTCGTTTGGTTTTTTATTCTACGTCATATTAGCTTTAATCTTTAGTATCAATAACTGGTTTATAGGTCCTGTTGTCTGTTTGTTAGCTTATTCTATGGGCTTTTTACTCGCCAACCGGCGCTTATTGATTATGTATGCCGTATTATTTAGTAGTGTTTT
>CAZGAU010000119.1:0-16927 GCA_964523725.1 uncultured Saprospiraceae bacterium | reverse complement strand
GTTGGTTGTCAGCTTAATCGGACTTTCGACAATCGACTGTAAAACGGTCCGACTACTTAATTCAATAGGGAATCACTCATGGCGAATAAACTGCTAAATGGATATTATTTTTTAGTGATGATGCGTATGATCCTGGTGCGTATGGACTGAATTTGCCTTTTCTGGCACAGGAGTCATCACTACTTTAAGTACATAATCGGTGGTATAAATGCTGTCTTCATTTTGAAACTGAATCCAGGCACGGTAAATGCCAGGGGTTTTAAAAAAAGTGTGCAATTGCAGTCTCCCATTTTTTACATTGGGGTGGACATGCAGGAAACTCTTGCTTTCTAAGCTGATTATGACGGCATGCGCTTTTGTTCCCAAGTAATTCCCGATTGTATTAACATCGATTTCCCGGCCATTTTCTTGCAGAATTCCGGTAATATAAATGTCTTGATTAGTAATCAGTTTATCTTCTTCCGTTTGCAAGGTAAGGGTATAATTGCCAGAAGAGGCGGTAAGTTGCTCGTCGCGAAACATTTGTGGTGTTACAGGATTGCCAGCTACATGGATTGTTTTATTATCCACCACTTGCCCTGCATCAATTGGTTTATAATCTGCGTAAATCAAATAAGTGCCACCTGCCGGAAAAATATGATGAATAGCATAACTTCCATTTGACTGTAACTCGGGATGGATATGCTCAAAGTAACTCAGATCTTCACTGACTATAATAATATGCAGTTGTTTTTCATGCTCGGTAGTTAATGTAACGCGAACAGCCGGATTTCCTTCAATTTTTGGCGTAAAGATAAGTTGTGCCGGCTTGCCACTTATTACTTGTTTGGGATCACTACTTAATTCCATGTAATATTGGCTGGAAGAAACAGTAGCGTGATCGGCAGTATGCTGCGAATGATTATCCATCGTGTGTTGATTATTATTAGATGTGTTACAAGAAAGTACAGCTACAAACCCTAATGACAACAGTATGCTCTGTTTCATGTTTTTACGATTTTGGGAAATGAGAGGAGCATTACTGCTCCTCTGAATTGATTAACTCGGCTTTAAAGCCTGCTTCCTTCACTACAGCTACGATTTCTTCTTCGGTGATACCTTCAGAATGTACAGTGAGCACTTTTTCTTTATTTGCAGTATCAACTTCCCAGTGACAAACGCCGTCCGCATCGTTCAGGAATGGCGTTACTTTTGCTACGCAGCCGCCGCAGTTAATGTTTGTTTTGAATTTTAATGTTGTGTCCATGATAATTCTGATTTTTATTACAAAATTAAGTTGTTATTACATCCGGATTGTTACACGATTCCCGAAAAGAGTTATATAATTTCTGCTTATTATTTAGGCGTCTTTACAAAAACCAGTGCAATGATTGCACTCAATACAGCAATGATTGCAGCAGCAAAAAAAGCTGTCTGAAAAGCGCCATTATAAGCTTCCAATTGTCCTAATCCTGAGCTTAACCCATTGCTTATTTTGGCTGAAGCAATAGCAACAACAACCGCCAACCCAATAGCAGAGCCGATCTGATAACTGGTATTAACCAAACCTGATGCCAAACCCGTTTCTTCCGGTTTTGCACCCATCATAGAGGCAATGGTAGCCGGAATGTATGCCAAGGACATACCTGCGGCTGCAATCAGAGAGGCGGGCAATACATTCATCACGAATGTGCCGCCAACGGGTACGGTTGCAAATAAAAACAATGCAGTAGCCAATACCAGTAAGCCCGCTACCAGAATGGGTTTAAATCCATATTTACCGACTAATTTTCCCGTAATAACAACCATCATTACCATAATAGCAAGGGTCATTGGCAAGAGTGCTAGTCCGCTATTTAATGCACTAAATTGCAAAACTTGCTGTAGATACAGATTCAGGTAAAACCATAATGGAATCCAGGCTCCGGCAAGCAACATCATTACCACATTAGCAGCCGACAAATTGAATCTTTTAAATATTTGTATTGGCACTAAAGGCTGTTTCTTGGATGTTTGTAGCCAAAGGAAAAATCCGAGCAGTAGAGCTGAAATTATTATTAAACCTAAGGTTTGGACTGAAAACCAACCCGCTTGCTCTCCAGTAACGATCGCATACACGACCAGCACAAGTGCTGAGGTTACCAGCGCAGCCCCCAGAATATCTACTTTCCCTTTTTGACGGGTGCCAGGCAACAATAAGGCAGGACTGGCAAAAATAACAGCAATTGCCAACGGCACATTGATCAGAAATACCCAGTTCCAGGTGAGCCATTCGGTGAGCACACCGCCCAGGAATACCCCCGCAGAACCACCGGCAGCCGCAGATGCACCCCAAAAACCAAGCGCCTTGCCTAGTTCTTTAGGATCCGTAAACATACTCATCAAGAGCGCCAAAGCAGCTGGTGCAATTAAGGCAGAGCCTAAGCCCTGAATAGCGCGCCCAGTGTTCATTGCAGCTTCTGACCATGCAAAACCTGCCAGTAATGAAGCCAGCGCTAAAATCGCAAAACCAGTGATAAAGATTTTTCTTGCTCCAAACAGATCGGATAGTCGTCCTCCAAGTAATAATAATCCACCAAAGAAGATTACATAGGCATTAAATATCCATTGCAAGTTAGCCTGCGAATAACCTAGTGCCTCCTGAATGGCAGGTAATGCAACCCCAATGATGGAGGTGTCCATGATTACCATGAATTGTGCTGTACATAGCACGAATAAGGCTTTCCAGCGTTTTGCATAAGCCGGGTTGGCGGTACTAATTGTGGCGTTCATAATAGTTGATTTTTTTATTACAAAAATGCAAGAACTTGAGAGTAGAGTCTTTATAAAATTACCGGAGAGAGTTATATTATTTTTTAAAAAATGATATCATAAGTCGCCATTTGAGAGATGAGGAAAAATTAAAAAAGCCGCGTTATTACAACACGGCTTCGATAAAAACTTGCAACGATTCTGATTGCTTCATTTGGTTATGGCAAGTATCAAGATCAAAGTATCCCAATATTCTGTTGTAAATCGATTTGTAATAGCCTAAAACGATGTATAGCTTGCAATAAATTCAGTTTTGCTTGGGTAAGCGCCAGTTCAGCATCAGCTAATTCAATGCGAGAGCTCAAGCCATTGCGATACCTGTCATTCATCATCGTGTAACTGAGTTCGGCCATTTCCACCTGTTGTTGTTGAATCCCTAATTGTGCTTCTGCTTCTTTTAGTTTACTCAGGCTTGCTGCCAATTCACTTCTCACCTTTTCGTGTAAATCTGAGAGTGTAATTTCGCTTTGCTGTAGCCGGATTTTGGTCTGATTAATCCTAGCGTTCAGCCGATCTCCAGCATAAATAGGCAAAGTCGCCTGCAGACCGATAAAAGATGTTCGAGGAAAACTGTAATCTCCAATATTCAGATCGTCTGCTTGGGATTGCATCTGATACATGCCTACTGCCCATAATTGAGGCAGTTTTTGAGCCTGGGCATGCATGATTTGGTGTTTGTTCATCAAAATTGACAGCTGGTATTGTTTGATATCTTTCCGGTTTTGCAAAGCTATTTCCACCACACTATTCAAATCGAGAGGAAGTGGTGGCAGCATTTGTTCTGAAATAGAATCGGTTAATTCAATGACAACCTCTTGCGGGAGTGCGAGCCATCTTTTCATTTGCAGTGCCAAAACTTCCAGATCATTCCTCAAATAGGAAATACCAGATTTCAAATTTTCAATCGCTATGTAATTACGCAGGGTATCTACCTTCAAATTTTTACCTTGTAAAAACAGTGCCCGTGAGTCGTCCAGCGCCCGCCTGTTACGGTCCAGACTCTGCTCATTCAGTGCAATTTGCTCCTGCAATAACAACATATTGAGATAATTAACGGAAACATTTACGGATAGCTGACTCATCAAGTCCTGCGTTTGCAGCCGTTGAGCTGATTCCTGGACTTTTGCCATTTCTATTTGTTGCCGAGTAGATTTATTTGATAATTGTTGTGAGATGGACAAGGAAGTGTTGAGCGCGTATTTACCACCTACAGCTATATCTGCCACAGATTTGCTACTGTTTTCAACAAAAGAACCGGGCATAAAAATGACCTGCCGGTCGAAATAATACTGATAACCGGCAGATGCTGAAATATTGGGTAGCAAATTACTCCTGATTTCGTTCGTTTTTTCAGCAGCTAGCTGCTCTTCCAACTGCTGCGATTGTAATTGCTTGTTGTTGGTCTTGGCAAATTCCACTGCTTCGTTCAAACTAAGCTTGATCGTTTGTGCCCCGGAATAGGTGCCCAACAAAAGCCATATTATCAGAAAAGAAATGTTTTTTAACATGATTGTCAGATTTTAAGCGTTTTGTGTGTCTAATATCAATGCTTCCTCCCGGTGCTGCGTTTCAGAGATATTTTCTTCACCAAAATCCGGGTTATGTGTTTTATGAGAAGATAAATACGAATACACGGCTGGTATTACAAACAGCGTGAGTAAGCCTGCGAAAATAAGACCGCCAGCAATTACGATACCTAATGATTGACGGCTATTGTCGGTCATGGCAATAGGCAATGCGCCAAATATCATGGCCAGAGAGGTCATCAAAATTGGTCGAAAACGCTGCACTGCAGCTTGTCGGACTGCCTCCAGCCTGGAAAGTCCTGTGGCTTTGAGTTGATTGGCAAATTCTACAATCAGGATACCATTTTTGGTAATCAAACCTACCAGTGTAATGATGCCGATTTGACTGAAAACATTGAGGCTTTGCCCAAACCAGTACAAGCTGATCAAAGCACCGGTCACTGCCATTGGTACCGTAAGCATGATAATCAGTGGATCGCGCAGACTTTCAAATTGTGCTGCCAGAATCATATAAATAAGCAGGAGTGCCAAAATCAGCGTAAAATTGAGATTACCCTGGCTTTCTTCAAAATCCCTGGACTGACCAGCCAGTGTTGATTTGAAATGCTCACCGAGTACCCGGTTTTTGATGGACTGCATTTCAGCAATACCTTCTGCCAGACTTACTCCAGGGGCTAAACCTGCTGAGATCGTGGCGGAAGTATATTGATCGTACCGATATATAGCGGCTGGACTGATGCTCTCGCTCACTCGTACCAGATTATCGAGAGAAATCATATCACCCTTTGACGAACGGACATAGATGGAACGAAGATCGCTAATGTCATTGCGGTTAGTGCGTTCTACCTGACCGATTACCTCGTACTGGCGGTCATCGCGAATGAAATATCCGTAGCGCTGCCCAGAGAAGGAAAGCTGTAAAGCTCTGGCGACCTCCTGAATGGATACGCCCATTAATGCCGCTTTCTTGCGATCAATATCCACTGTAATTTCCGGTTTGTTGATTTTCAGATCGCTGTCGACAAACATTAACTTTTGACTCTGACGTGCCTCCGCCAGAAACGTTGGCAGTATACTTGCCAAGGTATCCAGACTAGGTGCCTGCAATACAAATTGTACCGGCTGTCCACCTCCATAACGAGTGCCAATAGTAGGTGGCAAATACGGAAACAACAGAATACCACGGAACTGCCCGGAAGCCATTGCATACTGATTATACAACTCCTGCACGCTTACTTTCCGCTCGGAAGGATCTTTCAGGTAGATAGACTGTACAGCAAAATTGACGGGAGCCGGCGCCGGAATAAAGGAAATAGCTACCATTGAGTAGGTTTGGTACAATCCTTCTGTGGAATCATTTACATAGCGACCAACCTCAAGCATTTGTTTTTTCATGTAATCGAATGAGGCGCCCTCCGGGGCAATCGCAATAAGACTGAGATTGGAACGGTCTTCAATTGGTGCCAACTCGGAAGGTAATTTCTTTCCGATTACATAAATCAGACTTGCTGTGCCTGCTAAAAATACCCAGGCAAGCCAACGTCTTTTCAGAAAAGCATTCAGCACATAGGCATAGGCATTATTCAATGCAACAAACAGGGGCTCTGTAAAGCGATACAGCCAATTCGGACGATCTTGCTTTTTGAGCAGATAGGCACTCAGCATCGGTGACAAAGTCAGCGCTACAAAAGCAGAAACCAGCACCGAACCGGAAACAACAATCGCAAATTCCTTAAACAACTGACCACTAATACCTCCCATGAAAATGATAGGGAGAAATACCGCTGCCAGTGTAATGGTGGTGGAAATAACTGCAAAATAAATTTCACCGGAACCTTTAAGCGCCGCCTGAATTGGGGACATTCCATGCTCTACTTTCTGGTAAATGTTTTCCAGTACAACGATGGCATCGTCCACCACCAAACCAATTGCCAGCACCAAGCCCAACAATGTCAACACATTGATAGAAAATCCTGCAATGTACATAATGAAGAAAGCCGATAAGATGGATACAGGTATTGCCAGCACCGGAATAATGGTAGAACGCCAGTCACGCAGAAAAAGGAAAATGATGACAACTACCAGCCCGAATGCAATGAATAAGGTTTCTTCTACTTCTTTGATCGATTCCCGAACGGGCTTTGTGAAATCAAACCCAACGATAAGCCGGTAGTCGCTAGGCACTTCTTTACGTAGTTGGTCCAGTCTTCGATAAAACTCATCGACTACTTCAATCGCATTAGCACCTCTTTGTATTTGAATAGCTACACCTACGCCAATTCGATTGATATTATTCGTTTCATTGATAATCGCGTTCCGCTCGTTAAGTTCACCCAATTCCGCAAAGCCTACGTCTTTCAACCTAATAACAGCAGCATCGTTCTGCTTTATGATCATTTCGTTAAAATCATTTGCATTGGTAAGTCTACCCAAAGTTCTTACGCTGAGTTCATTGTTGGCTCCTTCAATTCTTCCGGAAGGCAAATCAATATTCTCGCGAGATAATGCTTGGCGAATATCTTCAGGTGTGAGTTGAAAGGCTGCCAGTTTTACAGGATCGAACCTTAAGCGCATGGCGTACTTGTGTTCGCCAACAATACTTACGCGTTGTATGCCGGGAATTGATTGCATGCGCTCTTTAATAACAGTAGCCGCCAGATGACTCACTTCCTTAATATCTTTGGTGTCACTTTCCACTTCCAGGAATGCCACAAGGTTATCTGGTGAACTGGATTTCTCAACAATTGGGGCGTCTACATCGACTGGGAGTTGACTTTTTGCTTTTGCCGTTTTATCCCGTACATCGTTCAGTGCGTCTTCCAGGTCAATATCCCGGTTAAATTCAATGGAGATGATACTCACCTGTTCTCTTGATTCCGAAGATATAGTACGTACTCCATTCGCCTCAGCAATGGATTCTTCTAAAGGTTTAGTAATTTTAGATGCTATTACATCCGGACTGGCGCCAGGGTAAAAAGTAACCACAGCAATGACCGGAGGTTCGGTAAGGGGAAATTCGCGGATGCCCAAATATTTCCATCCAACAATCCCCATCAGTACGATGACGGCAGAGAAAACCCCTGCCAGCACCGGCTTTTTTATGCTCAGTGTTGGTAAGTTCATAACTTATAACTTTTTAAGAATTAATTCATGGAAATCACTTGAACAGGGGTGCCGTCGCCCGCTCGGAGTATATTGGAAATCATTACAGTATCACCATCATTAAGCCCCCCGGTAATAAGTGCCTCGGTTTCTGAACGATTACTGATAGTGACAGGTGTCGCATGCGCGGTGCCATTTTTGACAACAAAAACGGTATAGCCATTGGTGCCAGGAATCAACGCTTCTGTTGGCAAGGTAATGCCAGTAGCCTGTTGTTCTGTGACCGGGAAATAAATTCTGGCAGATTGTCCAGCCTTAAAAAGCTTTTTAGCATTATTGACAGTGGCTTGGACAAGGATGCTACGGTTTTGCTCGTCAATATTGGGCTCTGTGGCTGTAATTACAGCAGCATGTTTTTCCGCTTGTCCTTCTGTGGAAAAGGTCACTTTATTACCGTTTTTTATCAAGTTCAAATACTTTTCAGGTACCAGAAAACGAAGCTTCACCTGGCTTTGATCTTGTAAAGTTACCAATGGAACTGTCGGGGATACCAAACTTCCCACATGGACCTTTGAGATACCGATCTGCCCACCGAAAGGTGCTTTGATTTCCGTTTTTGCGAGCGATACCTGTAGTAATTCAGCTTCTGCTTCCAGTGTTTGCAATTTCGTCAAGGCGATATCGTATTCTTCTTGCCGGATGGTCTCTGTTATCAGCAATTTTGCAAGGCGTGATTCATTTATTTTGGCTAGTTTCAGTTCACTTTCCAGTCTTTTCAATTGTGCTTTCAGATCATCATCATCCAATTTGTACAATAATTGTCCTTGCCAAACATAACTGCCATCCTTAAATCCAATTCTGGTAATTCTCTTCAATAGTTCGCTTACAATGTCCACTTCCTTGTAAGATTCGATCGTACCGACGATTACTTCTTCCAGATTTAAGGGAGTAGATTTTACCACCTGAATGTCAACGGGTAATTTTTGTGGTGCTGAAGCAGCTGCAGGTGCTTGGGTTGAGGCTTCCTCATCGGAGCCACAAGACACAAAAAGAACGCCCATTACAACTGCCAGCAACGGCAATAGTTTGAATAGCATGATTAACAAATTTTTGTTAGTTGAAAATTATATGATTACGAATTCTGAATAATCTCAATCGAGTTTTGACATACGCAGGCGAAGGCTGTTACCTACTACACTCACTGAGCTTAAAGCCATCGCTGCCCCAGCAATCATCGGACTAAGGAGGAATCCATTTATAGGAAAAAGTACACCTGCCGCGATCGGAATGCCTATCAGGTTATAAATAAATGCCCAAAATAGATTTTGCCGGATGCCTTGTACAATTTTCCCGGACAGACGCAATGCTTTCGGGATGCTTTGCAGATCAGAAGAAATCAGGGTCATTTTAGCCACATCCATTGCAATATCAGAACCTTTACCCATTGCAATACTGACATCTGCCTGTGCCAGCGCATGTGAATCATTGATTCCATCGCCCACCATGGCTACCACTTTACCTTCCGATTGTAGCTTTTGTACAAAAGCGGCTTTATCAGCAGGGAGTACTTCTGCCTGGTAGGCGTTGACACCAACCTGTTTTGCCACTGCTGTCGCGGTGCGTTCATTGTCACCGGTGAGCATGTAAACCTCAATGCCTCTTGACTGGAGTGTGGCGATAGCATTACTTGACGTCGGTTTGATTGTATCAGCAATCGCCAGCATCGCCAATATTTGTTGGTTATTAGAGAAATAAACAACCGTTTTTGCTTCCTCCTGCCATTGTTTCGTCTGTGCTTTAATCGCCAAGGAAATTCTGATTCCCTGGTCTTCCAGCAGTTTTTCGTTGCCAACAAAGAAGGATTGCTCCTTGTATATTCCATATACACCTCGTCCGGTCAGGCTTTCAAAATATTCCAGCGAAATTCTTTTCACGGGGTTTTCTTTAAGTTTATTTACGACTGCCTCTGCCAAGGGATGCTCGGATTGTAATTCAAGGGTGTAAAGGATATTTTGCAACGCCTCCGTGTGTTCTTTGGCATACCACAAAATATCTGTTACCATCGGTCTGCCCTCTGTAATGGTTCCGGTTTTATCCAGGATAACAGCATTCACTTTGTGTGCCAGTTCCAGGCTTTCTGCATCCCGGATAAGGATATTATTTTCAGCGCCTTTACCAATGCCGACCATGATCGCAGTGGGCGTTGCTAAACCCAACGCACAAGGACATGCGATGACAAGTACTGTAATAGAGGTTAGCAATGCATGTGTAAATGCATTTTCACCACCAATCAGTATCCAGGTAATAAAAGTGAGTATGGATATACCGATAACCACCGGTACAAAGACACCTGATATTTTATCCACCAGTTTTTGCACCGGGGCTTTACTGCCTTGTGCCTCTTGCACCATCTTAATAATTTGAGCAAGGATAGTTTCTCCGCCAATTTTTTCCGCTTCGAAATAGAAACTCCCTTTTTGATTCATTGTTCCGGCAAATACCTTATCCTTCCGTTTTTTTTCTACAGCCACGGGTTCACCCGTAATCATACTCTCATCTACAAAAGAATTACCTTTGATGATTATGCCGTCTACCGGAATTTTCTCCCCGGGGCGTACCAATATGGTGTACCCTGTTTGAACCATTGCAATGGGAATTTCCTGTTCCTGATCATTCAGGATTACTCTTACAGTTTTGGGTTGCAAGCCCATCAATTTTTTAATAGCCGTAGAAGTATTCGCTTTGGCTCGTTCTTCCAGTAACTTTCCAAGCGAGATAAATGCAAAGATCATAACGGCTGCTTCGTAATAGACATGAGCGTGGAGACCTCTGCTATGCCAAAATTCAGGAAATACTGTATTAAAAAGACTGAAAAAGAATCCGATCCCGGTACTCAATGCTACTAGTGTATCCATATTGGCTTTGCCATGCCGTGCTTGTTTCCAGGCATTGATATAAAAACTGCGCCCAAACCAGAACAGGATCGGAGCGGTGAGTACCATTAATATCCAGTTGGTATAAGGCATATTCATAAAAAACATGCCAATAATTATTACCGGCACTACCAGTACCGATGACCATAACGTCCGGCGGCGAATATCTTCATAATGTTTTTGCCGTGCTTCTTCCTTTACTGCATAAGGATCCTCTGCATCAATTACTAAGTCGTAACCAATGGATTGCACCGCATTTTGTAATGCTTCAGGTGGAGTGATTTTTTCATCATATTCAACCCAGGTAGTCTGATTGGCATAATTTACCCCGGCATCTTTAACGCCATTGATCGTTTTTAAAATCGACTCTACGCTGACGGCACAGGCAGCACAGCTCATATGCAGCACCGGATAAGTCTTACGAATAGTCTTACTATTGTTTAAATAGTTTTTATTTTTTTCCAAGACGAGTTGATTCGATTTCATGATTATTATATTTCAGGTAAATAATTTGTACAAAGATATTTGAGGATTACCTTGGTTCTTTTATATAATTTCAGGGAAGAGTTATAATATTTCCCTCAATACTGTACTTTACTTCAATAGGTTGTGGGTTTTTCCGAAAATGAGAAGGCGGGTAGCCAAAATGAGTTTTAAATTGTGCAGATAAGTGATGAACACTGCTATACCCCGTCAAATATGCAATATCTGTAAGTGACTGTCCGGTTTCAAGCAGGAGTTGTTTCACCCTTTCCAGTCGTTGCTGAATGATATATTTTTCCAGGGTAATGCCCTCTGATTGGGAAAAAAGAGTACTTAAAGAATCATAATTGGAATGCAGTTTTTCCGAAAGTAAACTGGAGAATTTTACTCGGTTATTATCATCTGCATCATAAGTGACGAATTCTTTTACAATGGTTTTAATATGCTCAATGAGTTGAGTTTGCCGATCATTTAATACTTCGAAGCCGACTTGGCACAGAAAATCATTTATTTCCGGGAGAGACATTTCACGGATCGGGCTTTTAAAAGCTACCTTTCCCAAGCTTACAGAATTTACCGGAAATCCCAGTTTTTCTAATCCTGTTTTGATAACCGTCACGCAACGTGCGCAAACCATGCCTTTGATAGTAATGTGATCGAGCAGTGCCATAATCGTTTGATTTTAGGTACTGCAAAGTTCACCCCCAAATCAGGGTTTACCGTTACATAATTTCTGGAAAGAGTTATATAATTATAGTGGATAGGCAGATTCGAACGGCACCAACATCAATCGTTTACAGCGTCAATCGGCTTGCGATTTTGATCTAACTGGCGTGATTTTTTCAATACGGAAGGCGTAAAACCAGTTATTTTTTTGAATTGCCCGGAAAGATGTTGTACGCTGCTATAACCAAGTTTATATGCTATTTCATTAAGTGTGAGTTCATTATAAAGCAACAGTTCTTTAACCCGCTCTATTTTTTGTCTAATAATATATTGTTCTAATGTAATACCTTCCAATGAAGAAAATAAACTGCTAAGGTAATTATATTCGTAGTGAAGTTCCCGGGAGAGAAATTCAGACCAGTTCAAGTGCAAATCAATCTGATCGCTATGATGAATTATCTGAATAATTATATTCTTGGTTTTTTCTATTAACCTAGCCTTTCGGTCATCAATGCGCTCAAAACCTAATAGCTTTAAAGCTGCATCCAGTTGATCCAGCGTTTTTCTATCCAGATACTCTTCTTTTAACTCTACCTCGCCTAAAGCAACATGCACTGGCTGTATCCCGATCTTGAGTAACTCATTCTGGACGACCAAAATGCAGCGATTGCATACCATATTTTTGATATAGAGCTTCATTTTTCAATATTGAATAAAGGCGTTAAAAATCAACTCTGATACGGTTGGCTAATCAAATTTAAAAAATTAGTTTTAATTCAGTATGAATTGATACAGGATCTGCTTCTTTGAGTGGACACAAAATGTCGTAATTTCATTGGAATGACCCCAAACAGGGCATTATTTATTTAAATTCAGGATGACTCACGTTCAGCTTTTATTGGAACAGCAGAATGTTTGGTCAAATTGCCCAGGATCAATAAGGCGATTCCAACTGGGATCAGGCTGCTTGCCGCAAACAGCATTTCGTAATAAAATGGGAGAAAGCCCATCGCTGCCCAAAACATGGTGCCTTGTAGGAATAGTAAGCCTTCACTCAGGATAAAACCTGCGATGATGCTCCACAAACCTGCACGAGACAAAGTATGACGTTCGGACAACAGGTTTTTATTAAAAATATTACTCAGTAAATAAAATGTAATGGCGCCAAGTAATATCAGGTGAATGAATCCGATCACGTAATTACGAATGGTGTAGGCGGCTTTGGCAACGAAGGGAACGGCTACAAACGACTGAATAACAACCTTAAACACAAATGAATAAAAAGCAATTTGAATCAGAAATTTTTCCGTTTTATTGAAAAACATCAGTATGTCATGTCGCTTTTGCCAAATTATTATTACAAACATGATGATCGCCATTAACTGAATGATTACACCAACGCTATTTGCTACAAAAACAGATACCAGCGGCTCCGCCCATGCCACCGCCAGCGCATAAGTGAGTACGCAAGAAATGACCAGCAACCAGAAAAACTGATTTAATCTGATACGTGGCAGCTGGATATGGTTGTTTTCTAACTGCTTGAAAAACAAGGCTAGTATGGCAAAAATAAACCAGCCATTGAACTGAAAATGTAAGTAAAATTGCACCGACATGTAGTAAAAAGCCGAATGCTTCATGCTGGTGACCATAATGGGACCCATCAACCATACACCGAAAGTGGATATGACCATAAAAATCAAGGCAGTACGAATCATCTTTTTTGAAAACGTATCCGCTTTACCCAGATCAATCCAGAACCAGCCCGCGAATATATACGACAATATGATATGCGCTGTGGAAAATGCAATAGAAACCGGTCCGTAGCCCTGCACAGGAAAACTCGTCAGCATGCCCACTACGCTTGCCTGTGTAAGCCAGAATAACCAATTATAAGCACGGGATCGCTGCTGCCTTTCAGGTAAAAAATGATGGATCAACAAGGCATAAAGCGCCATGTAAATCCAGCCCAGCATGGCTACGTGCGAGTGCGCATGAAGAAAATTTTTAAAATATAGCCAGCTGATTTCTTGGATGAAGGCGAATCTTAGTAATGCTCCGATAGCGGTGGCGATCAAAAAATTCACCAATGCCACCCGTATCCACGTTTTTTTCATGATGATGCCGCATTTTTAGAAACCAGAAGCCAGAAGCGAGATGTGATATTTCCCACTTCTGACTTCGCACTTCCAATTTTCGACTTTACTTTTCCTCCACTGCCACACCGTCGTTCGCATAAAAGAATTCCAATACATCCCGTGCATCGCCGATGCTAAGGTTTTGGTTGGGCATCCGGGTCAAACACTCTTCCAGGAGGGCTTGTGCCGTTGGGTCTTGCTCTAGCATCACTTCCACATTGGTAATCATATTCATGATCCATTCCGGTTTGCGGCGTTCGGTTACCCCTTTGAAGCCGGGGCCTACCACGCGCATATCGGTGAGTTTGTGGCAGGCGGCGCACTTCATTTCATAAATAGCTTTGCCTTTTTCCACCATATCGGGGTTCAGCGGCACATTGAGCGTTACTTCCTGGATTTCACCGATACCTTTACCATCGTCGGTTTTGGCATCAGCGACCATACTTTGTGGAGGCGTCTGGGAGGTATCACCGCTCTGATCATTACCGCCGCATGCTGCAAAAAATACAGCCATGATAATAGCCAGAAAAAAAATCACAGATTTCATAATATTAGTGTTTTTTGTTGTTTACAGAATTTTATTATTATTTGAATTTCAGGTTTTTATATAAAAGAATCAAGTATCAATAGTTCAAACCACGTTATAATCATTGGGACCCAGTGATAATTTCATCCGGTGAATACGTTTGGCCAGGTCGCGAATGGACTGATCTTCGACCAATTTTAATAGGCCTTCCCTGTATATAATTGCTTTGGTATGCAAAGGGCAGGGGTTATCGGAAGAACAGACCGGCAAACCTAGAATACACGAAGAAAAAATATCCGGCCCATCAATCGCTTCTATTACCAGACGCAGGGGCGCCGCCATGTTTTCTTCATTCAAATAAAATCCACCGCTTGGCCCTTTCGAAGAGGCAATCAACCCCAGCCGCGAGAGTTGCTGTAAAAGCTTGGCGAGAAAAGGGCCGGGTATGTTGAGCGCTTCCGCGATTTCTTTTACACCGAATTTTTTTTCCTCGCTGGAATGAACCGCCAGATAGAGGACGGCGCGGATCGCATATTTGCATGATTTGGAAAACATAGCTTTGCTTTTTTGTCACCCACAAATGTAAAAGCTTTTTTAATAAAAGACAAAAAAATCTTTTAATCCTAATTATTTTCAAAGCGGGCACTGATTTTTATCAATCTGATAATCAGTATTTAATGATGAAATTTAGTCCGGATTTGGACAGAAGGTGATTTTT
The DNA here is from genome assembly GCA_964523725.1 of uncultured Saprospiraceae bacterium. Taxonomy (GTDB): domain Bacteria; phylum Bacteroidota; class Bacteroidia; order Chitinophagales; family Saprospiraceae; genus JADJNW01. Next base: position 2,045 of record CAZGAU010000119.1, on the reverse strand, counting down.
GTCATTTGTGCAAAACGCAATGATCCGGAACTTTGAATCCGGATAAAAGAGTCTTTTTATCTGATTATAAATAAACAAAAAACATTCTATCTCATCCAAAACGATGCTGTTATGAAAAACCATTCAATGTTAAAGAAAATTCTTCTCGGAGCTTTGGTGCTCGCAGTGGCAGGAATCTTCTACACGGGCTGCTCGAAGCAAACTGGCTCAACCGGCGCCCTGAGCGGCGATGAAGCTGCGCAGGTGTATGTAAAACCAGGCGAATACGATGAGTTCTACGCCTTTGTTTCCGGGGGCTTCAGTGGCCAGCTGAGCGTGTATGGCATTCCTTCCGGGCGTTTGCTCAAAGTGATTCCTGTGTTCTCACAAGATGCAGAAAAAGGCTGGGGCTACAACGAAGAAACCAAGCCGATGCTCAACACCTCCTTTGGTTTTATACCCTGGGATGACGCGCACCACCCCGAGCTGTCGCAAACCAATGGTGAAACCGACGGTCGCTGGTGCTTTATCAATGGCAACAATACGCCGCGTATTGCCCGTATCGATCTGACTACCTTTGAAACCGCTGAAATTATTGAAATTCCGAACTCTGGTGGTAACCACTCCTCACCGTTCACCACCGAAAATACCGAGTATGTAGTAGCCGGTACCCGCTTTGGCGTGCCTTACCCGCAGCAAGACGTAGCCATTGATAGCTACGCTGAAAATTTTAAAGGCGCTTTGACTTACATCAGCGTGGATAAGGAATCTGGCGAAATGGATATCGCATTCCAGGTATTGTTGCCTGCATTCGACTATGACCTCGCGCACTCAGGTAAAGGCAAATCGCATGGATGGACCTTCTTCACGTCTTATAACACCGAACAGAAAAATACGCTGCTGGAAGTGACCGCTTCGCAAAACGACAAAGATTTTATCGCTGCGATCAACTGGAAAAAAGCGGAAGAGTACATCAAACAAGGCAAATTCAAGGAAATGCCGGCGAATTATGCACATAATATTTATGATGAAAAATCGCATGTGGCAACTTCCACGATGAAAGACAAAGTGAAAGTCTTGATTCCAGAGGAATGCCCAGGTTTGGTTTATTTCTTGCCAACCCCGAAATCGCCGCACGGCGTGGACGTAGATCCGACCGGCGAATACATCGTGGGTAATGGTAAGCTTTCTGCGGATTTGACGGTGCACTCTTTTACCAAAATGCTGGCAGCTATTGAAAAACAAGCATTTGAAACCACGATTGACGGTATTCCGGTGCTGAGATTTGACGATGTAGTGGCCGGTGTGGTGCAAAAACCTGGCTTGGGCCCGCTGCACACCGAATTTGACGACAAAGGTAATGCTTACACGACTTTCTTTATTTCTTCGGAAGTAGTGAAGTGGAAAGTGGGAACCTGGGAAGTGCTGGATCGCGCCCCTTGCTACTATTCAGTCGGTCACCTGATGATTCCGGGTGGCGATTCCAAAAAACCGGACGGCAAATATTTAGTGGCTTTGAATAAAATCACGAAAGACCGCTACCTGCCGACAGGACCTGAACTAACGCACTCCGCGCAATTGTATGATATTTCCGGGGATAAAATGAAACTCCTGCTCGACTTCCCGACCATCGGCGAACCGCACTATGCACAGGGTATCGCTGCTTCCAAAGTCATGCCGAAGTCGAAGAAAATTTATCCGATTGAGGAAAACAGCCACCCTTACGCTGCTAAAGGCGAAAAAGAAACGAAAGTAGTACGCGAGGGTAACGTAGTACACGTGTACATGACGACTATTCGCAGTCACTTTGCGCCCGATAACATCGAAGGGATCAAGGTAGGGGACAAGGTCTATTTCCACCTGACCAACCTCGAGCAGGACTGGGATACACCGCACGGTTTCGCCGTGATGGGCGCTCGCAATGCCGAATTGCTCGTGATGCCGGGTCAAACCGAAACCTTGCTCTGGGAACCTCAGCGCGTGGGCGTATTCCCGTTCTACTGCACCGACTTTTGCTCGGCTTTGCACCAGGAAATGCAGGGCTACGTGCGCGTATCGCCTGCGGG
>CAZGAU010000118.1:12643-17213 GCA_964523725.1 uncultured Saprospiraceae bacterium | reverse complement strand
CGCCATATGGCGTATATATCCATTATGTATCACCGCTCAAATTACCCATTTTCTCTTTTCTGGTCAATAAGGATTGTTCTACTTTTTTCTTGCGGATAGGGATTACAATCTGGTAAACTCCGATTTCAATCTTGCGAATGCCAATTTTTTTCTTTCCGGTGCCTCGGGCAATTTTGCCGATGTCGATTTCAATATTTCCGGCGTTAAAACTTTTTTTCCGGAGGGTCTGACAATTTTTCCGACACCGTTTGCAATTTTTCCGGAGGGTTCGGAAACTTTTCCGACGCCGTCTGCAGCTTTTCCGGAGGGTCGGGAAATATTGCCGGGCACGTCGGCAATATTGAAAATGGCTCCGACAACTTTGTCAGAGGCTCCGGCAACTTTAAAAATGCCTCCGGTAATTTTGTTTATGCGATTTGCCACAGTGCACCGGCGACCTTCAGTCGCCGATGTATATACAGCGAGTAAAGCCCGCCAGCATTACAAGGGTTCTATCAAAATGCCCATGTATGCGCGCACGCCCTCGAAGTAATTGCCCAGGCGCAGGTTTTCGTTGGGGCTGTGCTGGTTGTCGTCAGCGTTGACCGAAGGGGCGATCACCGCGGGAATGCCCAGTGTGGTGACAAAGGGCGATATTGGAATGGAGCCGCCGCCGGTACGAATGCGGATCGGGCTGCTGCCAAAGGTGCGGACGTAGGCGCGGTCGAGCCATTTGCCAATTTCGGTGTCATAATCGGTGCGGAACGCCGCATAGGATACCTCGTACCCCAGTGATACCAGTTTGGGATAGGTAAGGCGCTCCTCTTCGGTGGGCTCGGTTTCAATAATGTGGTAACCTTGCGCTTCAATATGCTTTCGAATCAAATTAATCAAGCGCTCCGGGTCGCTTTCTTTTACCAGTCGAATATCGAGATTGGCAACCGCTACATCCGGCACGATGGTGCGTGCCTGACTGCCCACCCAACCCGAAGACATACCGCGTATATTGAGCGAAGGATACTGAATCGATTCCTGGTAATTGCTGCCTACATTGTCGAATTCGGCGATGCCAAGTTTGCGCATGATGTCCGCATCGCTGTCGGGCGTTTGTGCAAGAATTTTCTTTACATCGTCGCTTAATTCTACGCCATCGTAATAACCGGGAATGATGACGCGACCGTTCTCATCTTTCATGGAAGCCAGCAACTGCGCGAGTAATAATGCGGGATTGGGAGCGTAATTGCCATAATGTCCGCTGTGCTGCGGTACGCGTGGACCAAAAGTCGTCAAACGCATGGTGGCAATGCCTCGCGCGCCGAAAACCAGCGTTGGTTTGTTGGACACATGCATCGGGCCGTCAAGAATGACCAGCATATCAGATTTTAAGGCATCGCGATGTTTTTTGACTGCATCCGGTAAATTAGGCGAACCCAGTTCCTCCTCAAAATCCATGATGATCTTCATGTTGTAATTTGGTTGCAATTCCGCTTCCTTTGTGGCATCCAGCGCGGCGAGCAGCATATTGATCGGGCCTTTGGCATCGGCGGCGGCGCGTGCGAATACCCGCCATTCCATGTCAATTTCGCCATCGAGCGATTCCCAGGGAATGATTTCCCATTTGCCATCGGCGGCAGGTTTTTTCAACACCGGCGTGAAAGGATGCGGCTGCTCCCATTTGGTGGGATCTACGGGTTGCCCGTCCACTTGTACGTAGAAAAGTACGGTCTTGGTGGCGCCTTTATGTTGCCTTTCGGCTAAAACCAGGTCAAAACCCTCGGTGGGCAAGCGTTTGATGGTGAAATTCCGTTTGCGGAAAGCTGCTTCAACCCAGGTGCGATTCTTCTCTAAATCTTCGGGGAAGTGCGCATCGCAGGGAATGCTCAGGAATTCGCGGTACTCCGGCAAGGATTGGCGGGCGTGTTTTACAGCTAGTGCATCGAGTTTTTTGGTGTCAATTTGTTGTGCTACAGTTGATTGAGAAAAAAGGAATAAGAATAGAAGCAAAAAACTAAACTCAAGCCAGGCACTTTTACATTTTGGATTTTGCGGTTTTACATTTTGAATTTGGATCAGGCGTTTCATCGGTCCGAACGTTTTTCGATTGAAAAAGAAATTGTCGGACTAAAAAAACGAATTTTGGTAAGGATGTGCAAATTTTTATTCCGGGTGGCTCGGCCATTCTTCACCATTATCGGCTTCTATGTCAAAGGCTGCTGCGGTTTCGTTCAGCGATTTTTGTTTGACTTGAAGATAGACTTCGTCGTGTAATTTTTCCAGTCTGCCTAGTATCTGGATGAGCAAGTCCTTTTCATCTTCGATGAGCGTGCCGGCTACGATTCTGGCCACGAGGTTCATTTTGGGGTACACTTCGTACAGTAGTTTTTTGCCATCCTCGGTCAGGCGAACGCGCTTGGAACGGCGGTCCTCTGTGTCGGGAAATTCTTTGACTAAGCCGGCTTTTTGCAAACGCCGGATGATTTCCACGCCGGTAGAAAACTCGGATAAACCATTGTTAATCAATTCACTCTTGCGGGGCGTACCGACATGATCCAGGATCATCAGATAGACAATTTCATCGGTATTGGCAATGGGAAGTTCTGCCAGCGCCTTTTTGGTGTACATATCGGCAAAACGCGCGAGCCTGCCCAGCGTGATGGAGATCAGCACATCCTTGGGCAGATCATGCCTGGGCTTGGTTGTTTCTAACTGGCTGATTGCCAGTTGGTGCCGGCAAAAATCTTCGATGCTCGCGCCCGGATGCTGCTGCGTATAATCGTGAAATAAATTGACTAATTTCACTAATTGGTTGTCCATTTATTGATATTTACTTCAGTATCGTAACAAAAAGACAAAATTTACTTCAAAAAAGTTTTAAAATTTCGAAACCAAATCAATTCGGCTTTGTTTTAGTTCAAAATCGCAAAAAAATGATCGCACGTTTAGAGCAGGCAAACAAGGTTTATCGCGTTGGTGACCAGGAAATTGTGGCATTGCAACCAACCACCATCGACATCAACGAAGGCGAATTGCTGCTCATTATCGGGCCCTCCGGTTCTGGCAAAACCACTTTGCTATCACTTGTTGGTTGTGTGCTCTATCCGACCTCCGGACGCCTATGGGTAAACGGTAAAGAGATCAATAAGTTGAGAGATAAACAACTGGCGGCTTTGCGGCTGAACAATATCGGCTTTGTCTTTCAGAATTTTAACTTGCTGGCGCCGCTCTCGGCGGAGGACAATGTAATAATGCCCCTGCGTTTGCAAGGTGTTTCGTATAAGGAAGCGCGCAAACGGGCGGAAGCAGCCCTGAAAATGGTGGACATGTTGGATCGGCGTAAGAATCTTCCCAAACAACTCTCTGGCGGTCAACAACAGCGGGTGGCGGTGGCCAGGGCTTTGGTCACTAATCCAAAAATTATTTTGTGCGATGAACCCACCGCTTCGCTGGATAAAGATTCACTTGAAATTGTAATGGAGGAATTGCGTGGCCTTGCCGATAGCGGAAAGGCGGTTTGCGTCGTTACACACGACCCTCGACTGAAGAAATACGCGCATCGAATCGTGGAAGTGAAAAACGGTTATGTGCAAAATGTGGAAAATACTGAGGAATAACCTTCTCCAAAAAAATATTTTATGAAAAACTGGCTTTGGATTCTCCTGCTTGTGCCCATTTTCTGGCAATCCTGCAGCGATAATAAGGCGCAGCCCGGCACAGCCGCAGCGGACGAGGACGCTGTAAAACCCGACACACCATTGGTAATCCGGGAAATTGTAGGCATTGCCCGGATCGAGCCGCCTGAAAAAATCATTACGATTAATGCAGAAACGCCTGGTTATGCACGTGAAATAAATTACAAAGAAAATCAACCTATTCAGAAAGGTGAGGTGCTGCTGCTACTGGATAGCGATGTAGAACAAGCCCAATTGCGGCAAGCAAAAAGCGGACTTCAAACTCAGCGTGCAGCTATCAAATCGGCGCAGGCTACGCTGGAAGCCCTGCAGGTGCAGCTGGCAAACGCCAAAAATACTTATCAGCGTAACCAACGCCTGGCTTCTGGAAAAGCATTGACCGATCAAGAATTGGACGATAGCCGTTTCGCTGTGGAAAACCTGGAAAAGCAGATGGTGGCGCAGGAAGCCGTTATCACGCAGCAGCAAAACCGTTTGCAGGAACTGGAAGCCGAGGTGAATTATTACCAAACCCTGTTGTCAGATCGCACGATTCGCGCGCCTTTGAGCGGGATGTTCCTGTCTTCCAATGTTAAGCCTGGCAATTATATCACCACGAGCACTTCCCTCGGCGACTTTGCGGTGGATGGCCCTTATCAGGCGATTACCGAAGTGGATGAGCTTTTTGCCACCAAAGTAAAACTTGGACAAAGCGCTTATATCCGGCTACAGGGCTCTTCGGAGAAGCTGGCTTCCGGCAAGGTGGTGTACATGGCGCCTTATTTGAAGCAAAAATCCTTGTTTTCGGATAGTCCGGATAACCTCGAAGACCGGCGCGTGCGCGAGGTTCGGGTAGAATTGGACAGCAAAGAAAATATTCTCATCGGTAGCCGCGTAGAATGCGTGATTCAAATTGAAAAATA
>CAZGAU010000118.1:0-12543 GCA_964523725.1 uncultured Saprospiraceae bacterium | reverse complement strand
AAGAAAATATTCTCATCGGTAGCCGCGTAGAATGCGTGATTCAAATTGAAAAATAGCAAAAGAGGCAAGCCCAAAATAATGAGATAAAGTCGCCACTTGTTTCTTATATCTTGCAGCTTGTCGCAAATACAAAAATATGCTTCGTACAGCCTTTCGGTTTCTGATTTACGATAAAGCCAAGTCAATTGGTGCGGCGGCGGGGGTTATTATCTCTGTATTTTTGATCGGCCAGCAGGTAGGGTTGTTGTTTTTTTTCTTCGATGCGATGGGCGCACTGGCAAAAAATAATCCTGAATATATTTGGGTGATCGACAACAAAACAACCAATGTGAATGCCTTATCTGCATTGGATATGCGGGTGGGGTATGAGCTGGAAAGCATTCCCGGCGTTGCCAAGGTATATCCTCTGGTGGTGGCATCGGGTTCTGCAAAATTTGCCAACGGCAAGTCGAGCGGTTTGCTCCTCATTGGCGTGCAATACCCTGAGTTTGCAGGCGGCCCCTGGCGTTTGGAAGATGCTTCCCCCGAAATATTGCTCAGAGATGGCGCCGTCATCACCGATTATTTTGACAAAGCGGCGCTTGGCGATGCCGAGGTAGGCGACTATTTTGAGATCAATGGGAAAAAGGTATTTATTGCTGCCAACACCAAAGGTGTACGCTCGTTTGGCGGCACTTATGCCTTTACTACAATAGATCGAGCTAGATATCTGGGAAATTTTCCGACCAACAAAGCCAGCGCATTTCTGGTAGAATGGAATGAAAACCTTTCGGAAGCACAAGTCATTGCGAATATCAATGCCAGCCCGATTTTTGGCATCCGGGCCTGGGATGCGGAAGATTTGGCCGAATCTTCTATCATAGAACTGCTAACCACGAGCGGGATCGCTATTTCTTTGGGATCGCTGATTACATTTGCCTTGATAGTCGGTTTTGTGATCATTGGACTTACGCTTTATTCAGCTGCGATTGACCGCATCCGGGATTACGGCACGCTCAAAGCCATCGGCGCCAACAACTGGTACGTGCGACGACTCATTATTACCCAGGCATTTCTGATTGCTTGTGTCGGCTTTGTTCTGGGATTCTTGTTGGTACTTGGATTTAAGCAGGGCGTCGCGCAGGCGGGTACGATCTTCGAATTCCCGAACTGGGTACCGGTTGCCCTTTTTGCCGTTACTTTATTCATTGCTTTTTTCGGAAGCACTTTTGCGATTCGCAGGATTGTATCACTGGAACCATCTGCGGTTTTCCGGGGATAATGTATCAATTTGCAAATATGCCAATGTATTGATAATCAACGGCATGTCGATGCATTAAAATCAAAAACATGAAAAAAACAAGTTTAGTCATATGCTTAATATTGGGTTTTTTGTTTGTAAAAGCCCAAGCACCATTGACGCTGGAAGCCGCGATGGAATTGGCGGTGCAACACAATTACGACCTGAAAAATCAGACGCTGAATATTGCCTTGACTAATAAAGACCTTGAGAAGTTAAGGGCGCAACGGATGCCCACCGTATCGGGCAATGGCGATGTGCGCTACAATCCGATTTTGCAAACCAGCATCCTCCCTGGCGATGCATTCGGGCAACCTGGCGATGCACCCCAAAGAATCAAATTCGGCACCAATTTCAACCTGTTATTTGGCATAGAAACAAATTACAAACTGTATGATCCTGCTTATCAAACTAATGTGGAAATAAATCGCATACAAAACAGCCTCGAAACAGCAACGCTTCGCAAAAACACGCAAGATGTAAAACTCAATGCAGCAACTGCTTACTACGAAGTGTTGTTGCAACAAACACAATGGAAACTGGCAGGCGACCGGATCAATCGTGCAGAAGATATTCTGAATATTACCATCACACAACTTCAGGCAGGCGCGGCGCTGCCGGTGGATCTGCAAAAAAGTGAATTGGAGGTACGAAATGCCCAAAATTTGGGGACACAGGCGCAAAATGCATTGGAACGCGCCCGCTTGAACCTGGCCCGGCAGACAGGCATTGCTTTGGAAAATTTACCATCATTGCAAGACAATCTATTGCAAATCGATGCAGATACACTTCAAACTCCGGTGGCAAATACTGCTTCAATAGAAGGGCGCTATGAAATCGCAGAAGCTCAAAATCAACTAAAAATCAGCGAATTACAAATTAATCTTCAAGACAAATTATACCTTCCAAGCCTGGAATTATTCGGTAATCTGTCGGCGCAGCACTTGAGCGATGACCTGGCGGTGTGGGAGCGGTGGTTTCCTTTTGCTTTCGTGGGCGCGCGTATCTCCGTACCCATTTTCGACGGCAACCAGAAAGCCCGCAACAAGGAAAGTTTTCAGTTACAAATGCAAATCAATCAGAATAACCTTGCCCGCCTGCGTGAAGACTTGAGTTTTGAATTGCGCAGCGCCGCCATTGATCTGGAAAACGCCATTACTCAACTACAGAATGCCGCCCAAGACCTGGAAACTTCCAAAGAAATCTTTGAGATCGACCAAACGCGCTACCGCGAAGGCGCCTTGCTGTTTTCAGATTTCAGAAATACCGAGTTTTCATTGCGGGAAGCCGAAACCAATTTGCTCGCTGCCATCCAAAATTATTTCATTGCCAGGCTGCGTTGGATGCGAGCCGGCGGAATTTTTTAAAGAACATAACTTGTTTAGCAACAGAGATATACAATTTCAATTTGTCTATATATTTCAGTTTTTTGACTATTCATATCAATTGCTTTCAGGGTGACGAGATACTTTCCTTTGGCCGGGAACAGCATGACGGGATGTTTTTTCTTGGATGTGACCCGCTCACCGTTTGGGTCGGTAAAACCAAAATCCCATTCAAAAGAATGGTATCCCTCCGAAAGATTGGTAAAACGAACGTAGCCGGAGCCTGTATTGCTTTCCTGATATTTAAAATCAAGAACCTTGGGTTGTGGTTTTTGTTCCTGGATAATGCCCGGATGATCGATGACGGCTCCCCGGCAAGCCCAAATTCCAATCATTAAAGAAATAACAAAAATAGTAGTTAAAAATTTTTTCATGGCGACGATTTTCCAATTAAAATAAGGATTTTATAAAAATCGCCATATTCTAAAAACAAGATTTCGCCAACCCAATAAAATTAGGCGTATTGTTGTAATAATTCAGCCAAATGCCGTACATCCTGAAAGCTATTGTACATAAGCCGAAATCAATTTCCTCACTGCCGGTGAGCACTATTCTATCTACAAATTGTGCTGGATACAAGTAAGTGGGGAACCATTAGCAGCAGCGATTCACTACCGGTATCCAATAGCGTACCCTGTGTTTTTCCCCCCTGAAATCAATACCTGTGAGCGTGACTACATATTCCCAGTTTTCAGGGAAAAAAATGTAAGGGTTTACTTCTTTGGAAGTAACCGGGTTGCCCATGTCATCGTTATAACCAAAATTCCATTGAAAGCTCTGAAACCCCTTGGAAAGATTGTTGAACTGAATATATCCGGGGTCTGTGGTACTTTCCTGAAAATCAAAATCAAGCGTGATTTCAATCACATCACCGATGGGGAAAACATCCGACCGGTCAATGGGGGCTTCGCAACTGCAGCAAAGACTTATGCAGCTTAAAATGAAAAGTCGCTGTAATATCTTTTTCATAGTATAACTTTTTTAAAATTAATCTATTATACGATTTCAATCTCTAAATGTTTGTAATAACTGCGACAGTTCCCGCACATCTTGAAAACTATTGTACATGGGCGCAGGCGCCAGACGAATCACGTTGGGCTCACGCCAGTCGCAGATCACGCCGTTTGCCGCCAGGTAATCAAAAAGTTGTTTGCCGTTGGCATCGGTCAGCACCGACAACTGACAGCCCCGCTCCGCCGGATTTTTGGGTGTGATGATCTTGAAACGCTGTCCGTTTTGATTCAAATTTTCAATCATAAATTCCAGAAAACCAGTCAATTGCTCACTTTTTTTGCGTAAAGCAGGCATCGTCGCTTCCACAAATAAATCCAGACTGGCACGGTGCGCTGCAAAGCTGAAAATCTGGGCATTGCTCAATTGCCAACCGGCTGCGCCCGGCATCGGCACAAAGCCTTTGCGCATCTGAAAACGCTGGGCTTCATCGTGCCCCCACCAGCCCGCAAAGCGTGGTAATGTTGGATTGTTTCCATGCTTTTCGTGAATAAAAACACCACTCGGGCCGCCCGGGCCGGCGTTCAAGTATTTGTAGCTGCACCAGGTCGCAAAGTCCACACCCCAGTCATGTAGTTTTAAAAGCACATTCCCAGCCGCATGCGCGAGATCAAAGCCCACGTAAGCACCCACGCGATGCCCGACATCTGTAATGGATTGTAAATCAAAGAATTGTCCGGTATAATAATTAACCCCACCAAAAAGCACAAGCGCCGTTTCGGAGCCATGCTGCTCAATGGTGGCAATGATATCCTCGGTTCGGAGGGTTTCTTCGCCTGGGCGCGGCGACACTTCTACGATGGCGTTTTCAGGCGTAAATCCGTGCCATTTGACCTGACTTTCCACGGCATACTGATCGGACGGAAAAGCGCCGGCTTCCATGATAATCTTGAATCTTTCCCGGGTGGGGCGGTAGAAGGTGACCATCAGCAGGTGCAGATTGACGGTGAGGGTATTCATCACCACTACCTCATGCTCCTGCGCGCCCACAATATGAGCAGTTTGCTGCTGCAAAAACTTGTGGTAATGCATCCAGGGATGCTCCCCCCGGAAATGCCCTTCTACGCCATGCGTGCGCCAGTGCTCGAGCTCCTGTTCGATATAATTTTGCACAGGTTTAGGTTGCAAGCCCAGCGAATTGCCACAGAAATAAAGGGTATTCCTTCCCTCGTGCTGCGGAAAATAATAGCGCGAACGGAAGTGTTTCAGGGGGTCTTGTTCGTCCATTTTTCGGGCAAAGGCGGCGGTGGCTTCAAATTGCATGGCAGATTTATTTTTTGATTGGAAAAATAGAAAATCGGGGCGATTGTTCACGCCAAAATGGTCGGGTTTTACATCTTTTGTTTTAGAACGATTTTAGACGCTAGACAATAGATATTAGGAGTAGTAATGTTTAAATATTTAAAAATCTGATTGTTGTCTAATTTTTAAACTAATGTCGAAAGGCTACCTGGAGAGTAACAACCAAATTTATTTGGTTGATTAAATCACTCTGCCAAATTTATTTGGCAGTTACAACATTTCAGGTATGTCCAACACCACCAAACGCCGTTTTGAAAATGCCATTACCGCCAGCTCCATGGCGGATATCGCGTTTTTGCTGCTGATTTTCTTTCTGGTTACCACCACTATTTTGCAGGATGAAGGCATTATGGTGCAATTGCCACCTTATGAAGTGGAGGCGCCGATTGTGCAGCTACCTCCGGAAAATGTGTTATCCGTTCTTGTAAACGCTGAAAATCAATTATTAGTAGAAGGCGAATTGCTACAAATTGGAGCATTACGCGAGAAAACCAGAAATTTTATTTCCAATCCTGGAAAACTGGAAACGCTCCCTGATAACCCCAAAAAAGCGATCATTTCATTGCGCAACGACCGTGGCACGGAATACGAAACCTACATTGCTGTGTACAACGAACTGAAAGCTGCTTACCGCGAATTGTGGGATGACCTGGCAAGCCAACGCTTTGGCAAGCGCTACGCCGAGCTTTCGCCGAAGCTGCAAAATCAAATTCGGGCGGAAATTCCACTGGTGATTTCCGAGGCAGAGCCAACGGATTATCATAGTCAATAGTAGGCAGCAAGCGGTTTGCAATAGGCAGATGAGTTTTATGCATTCTCTGAACCACTGGAAAAAAAACTGTTCTACTATCTGGCATCTTTTTTAGTGCGTCGCTTTTTCCCGGGGTGGCGCGCTGGCATGGAAATCTTTTGCGATCCGATTGGCGTATTGATCCAATAGTTCCAGCACGCGTTCCCGATTGTTGGATTTCACGATCATGCCGATGTGGTGGTCTTTGCGCAGGCGCCAGGTGATTTCCGCCTCTGTAAAAACGCTGTCATCCGGCTGCTGAAAACGAGACAAGGAAACGATGATCCCGGAGTGGTCGTTGCGAACCGGGGGCAATTGATAATCAATTCCTTTTGCTTTGGCGTCTTCGATGCGCGCCCATTCTTTCCAAAGACTGATCCCGGAAGATGCTTCCACCATTTCGGCGATATGGGCGCCGCCCACGCGGGAAGAAGTTTCGAGGAAGTAAAATTTGCCCTCGTCGTGGCTTTTGATAAATTCGGTATGCGAAGCGCTATACTGCAAGCCAAATGCTTTTTTGACCTCGGCATTTAATTTTTGCAGGGCTTTATCATCTTTACCACCAAATTCTACCGTAGCGGTGCGGAAAATACCACCACCATGAGCAACTTCCATTGGTGTATTGACATATTTCGAGACGCGACAGAAAATTACTTTTCCATCTTTCGTGAGGGCATCGGCGTGGAACACATCGCCGGGTTTGAATTGCTCGATCAGGAAATTGTGCCGCTCCGGGCCCAGTTGTCCGAGGATATTCCACAGTTCTTCAGCGGAGTGTACTTTGCGAATGCCAATGGCAGAAGCTTCGCTGCGGGGCTTGACGACCCATGGAGGCGAGATATTTTGAGTAAATTCCTGGATTTCCTGGTCATTAAAAAGTGGACTGAACGGTGGCACCGGAATCCCGGCTTCATCCGCTTTCATGCGCATCGCGAGCTTGTCGCGAAAATGTTTGGCGGTGGTTTGTCCCATGCCCGGAATACGGAATTCTTCGCGCAAAAAAGCGCCTTTTTCCACATCAAAATCATCGAGCGCAACGATCCGGTCGATTTTCCGGCTGCGCAGCACGTAAGCCATGCCCTCCCGGATGACCTGAAAATTCTCGGGCGTATTGGCATCATGTTCTACGTAAAACATTTCGTCGATGCAATCACGCGGCCAGGGGTCGTGTTCCAGCTCTTTTTTGGTGAGTATCAGCACGATATTACCGGCGGCTTTGCAGGCACGAATAAAATCAACGCCTTTGAAGAACGTTGCTATGATAAAAAATGTAACCGGACGCTCGGACATAGGGTTCAGGTTTTTAGTGTTTTTGGTTTGGGATTTGAAGTTTCTCGGTTGATATTTCTGGATTCGGGAACCTTACAAATTAAGGATTTTTTACCAATTCGTCTAGAAATTCTACTAGCAATCTTACACCATAAGCCGTAGCGCTTTTTTGCGAAGCAAATTCAGAATCTACAAATGCTACGCCTGCTATGTCCAGATGTGCCCATGCGGGATGATTGTCGATAAAAAATTCAAGGAATTTGGCAGCGCTAATGGCGCCGGCTACGGGTTTTCCGCTCAGGTTGCGCACATCGGCCACATCCGATTTGATATCGTCTTTATACACATCCCAGATGGGTAACCGCCAGACGCGCTCGCCGGTGCGTTCGCCCACTTTGTACAATTGCGCTGCCAATTCGTCATTATTCGAAAACAAGCCAGCTGCGTGGTATCCGAAAGTCCGCACAGTACTTCCGGTCAGGGTCGCCAGATTGATCAGCACATCAGGTTTGTAATTCTTGACCATATAAGATAAACCATCTGCCAGAATCAGCCTTCCCTCGGCATCGGTGTCAATGATTTCAATGGTTTTGCCGCTGTAAGAATTAATGACATCGCTGGGTTTGATCGCTTTTGCATCTACGCTGTTTTCAGTGGCCGGCACGATGCCGATGACGTGTACCGGAGGTTTGAGCTTGGCAACCAATTCCATCGCGCCAAGCACTGCCGCAGCGCCGCCCATATCACTTTTCATCAGGTGCATATTGGCAGCCGGTTTGATCGAGAGCCCACCCGTGTCAAAGGTTACACCTTTACCCACAAAACCTACTCTTTTCAGCGGCTTTTCCTTGGGCATGTACTCCATGATGATAAAAGACGGTGGCAGGTCGCTGCCCTGATTCACAGCGAGTAGTGCGTGCAGATTATTGGCAATGATCTGTTCTTTCGACCAAACTTCCACGCGATAACCGTGTGCTTTCCCGGAAGCTACTGCCCAGTCGGCAAGATCAGTTGGTACTTTTTTGTTGCTGGGAGCATTCACCAGGTCATAGATGCGCATTTGCGTTTCGGCCGTTGCCAGCGCCCGCTTTGCCGCACTTTTGGCTACTTCGGTGAAATCTTTTTCTACAAGAACTTTGATAGAGGCATCCGCTGCATCGAAAGGGTGCTTTTCCTTCTGATTGGTTTTAAAACGCCCCAAATAGTAAGAGCCGAGCAATAGCCCACCGATTGCCGCTTCAATCCAGCGCTCGGGTACGCCCAGCAAATTTTTATGTAGAAAACTAACGCTGACATTGGATGGAAATTTCTGACGCATTTTGTAAGAAAAACTGCGAAAAGCCTTTTGCACATCCGCGAAAAGCGGCTTCGGACCCAGCCCCAGCAAGTAAATTCGCTGATTTTCAAGATAAAGCGTATGGGTTTCGCCCAATTCGCCCCTGAAGTCCTGTTTAAGAACTTTTGCCGGGATGCCGGTAGTTGCTTCCACTGCTTCCAGCGTCAGTTCGTGGGCGCCATTGCCTACAACCGGGATGATTAAAGCTTCTTGCTGTAGCGTTTCAAGTGTATTTAAAACTGCAATATTCATATTGCCTACGTTTTTTGGGACCCGTTTTTGAAAAACAACCACTCCACTGCCTTTGGAAATTCTTCGCCCCAGCGAGCTTCGTTATGCTTCCCTTGTGGATCAATCGAAAGATGAAAATCAATATTACTTGCAATGCCCTGTTCCCCTATCGCGCGGATAAAGCGTTCCATATTGGGCACCATATACGTTCCTTCTTCGTTTCCGGCATACAGATAAACTTTTAAATCCAGCGCCTCGTCAAAACTCATCAGTTGAAAATGGATGTTGGGCGCTACCCATAAAGAAGGCGAAAAGACCATTAGCTTGCCATATACCTCGGGGTACATGAAGCCAGCATAAATGGTAATTAGTCCTCCCATCGAACTGCCGCCAATCCCCGTGTGTGCACGCTCCGGAAGGGTGCGGAAGTGTTTGTCAACGTGAGGCTTGAGGGTATCTGCCAGGAAGCGAATGTATTTTTTGCCGTCGCCTTTGCCCAGCTTTGTATTCATGGAAGGCGTAAATTCTGCAATTCGTTCTTTTTCTGCGTGGTCTATAGCGATGATGATCACGTCTTCCATGCCACGTTCTGCCATTACCGCCAGCTTCTTATCGATTCCCCAATTGCCGAAAGGCGCATAGTCGTCAAACAGATTTTGGCCATCCTGCAAATAAAGCACCGGATAACGCCGGTCGGTCTGATGATAATCATGCGGCAACAGCGCTGCAATCCGGCGGGTTTTGATCAGCTGGGGTATTTCAAAATCTTCGGAAATGACTTCAATAATGGGCAAAAAATCCGGATTATAAGTCAGCCCGTCTTGTTTCCAGCGCAGTACCCGATCCCTGACAATGCCTTGATCTACAGTCGCTACCCGGTTTTTAATTTCATTTCCGTATTCATCAAGCTCTACGTTTTTCCAGTCTCCCCGAGTATATTTGTATTCCAGTTTTTTGGGCAAGGAAGCGACCGAGCTAATTTCCAGTCGATAGCGCCCTGTTTCGGTTTTTTGGAAGCGAAACGCCGGATCACTGGCATTCCAGTCATTGAAATTTCCGGAAATGTAAACGGGCAATCCGCTATCCTCCGCAGTAGTCAACTCGAATAATAACGTACCCTTTGCTATATTTTTTTCAACAGATGCTGTCTTCTCTGCCATTACAAAATTTGCTTGTTGAGATATTTAGACGCCTCCTCCACTTGTGGTCACATTTTTTACGGAAAGCCCTGTCTTCATCTCAAACTCTGACAATCCTTTTTTTGACCTGCTAATGTCCGATTTTTTGTTTATAAATCAACAGGTAAAATTACAAAAATCAGTTAGTTCTAATATGAAAGTAACCAAATTTAGTTTTGTTCTGTGGTATGGAATAAATATCTTTCGCACAATCCATTCACTTTTACTTATTTTTAAGGCAAACAACTAAACCAAAACATATATGAAACCACTTTGGGGAATTGACCTGGGCGGCACTAAGATTGAAGGCGTTGTTATTGAAAGCAAGGATAATCCGAATGCATTGGCCCGCCTGCGGGTACCGACAGAGCAGGAAGGTGGCTACGAGCACATCATTGGGCAGATCGGCAAATTGATCGATATGCTGAAAAAGGAAACCGGGCTGGAGCCCGAACGCATCGGCATGGGCACGCCTGGCACGCTAGATCCACGCACTCGCCGTATGAAAAATGCCAACACGACCAGCCTGAATCAAAAACCACTCGGTGACGATCTTGAAAAAAAACTTGGGATTCCCTTTACCCTGGCAAATGACGCCAATTGCTTTGCGGTAGCGGAAGCAAAGTTTGGCGCGGCCCACGAGGCAGTGCCTAATGCCCCGGTGGTGTTTGGCGTGATCATGGGCACCGGCGTTGGTGGTGGCGTAGTATTTAATGGTAAGGCGATCAGTGGTAAACAGGCTATTGCCGGCGAATGGGGGCACAATCACCTCGATGATTCCGGCGGGCCATGCTATTGTGGGAAGGTCGGCTGCGTGGAAACGGTGATTTCAGGGCCGGCTCTGGAGCGTTATTATAAAGGTCTTACCGGTGAATCGCTCAAACTAAAACAGATCGTGGACCGGGTAGAACAGGATGAAGCCGCGAGGCAAACTATTCAGCGACTGACGCATTTTTTTGGGAAGGCTATTTCTGTAGTGATCAATATTTTGGATCCGGACGTGATTGTAGTGGGCGGCGGCGTGGGCAATACCCCCCAGCTTTATACCGATGGTGTGGAATCCGCGAAGAAATTTGTTTTCAACACCGGCATTGATCACCTGGATACAATTTTTTTGCAACCCAAACTGCTGGGCGACAGCGCAGGGGTATTTGGTGCTGCTTTATTGGTGGCGGATTAATGACGGATAATTATTTTCTGTATTTCAGCATCATTTGACCGGAGCCACCTTTTTCAAGGTAGGTTTTAATGAAAAAATTTACATCGCCGCCTATTCTACGCCACTCTTTATCCAAGTATTTTTCAAAAAGAGAATACGTAGAAAATACATTTAGTTTCCAAGCATCATTTTCTTTTGTGAAGAAGTACTTGGATTGGATGAAAGCGTTTGTATTTATTTTTTGATTAACAATAACAGTTGCCTTGCCACTTCTTATTTTTTCCACCTTGGCGAAAGTTACTTGTGTGTTATTCAAGGAACTCAATACCCCTGTTCCTAGTATCATATTTGCTAGGAGTGCATTTTTTGGTTCTGCGCTTGTACTATCGGCAATATTAGAAACAGCTCCGATGAGCAATCTTGTCATGAGTGAATAGTCAGGATGGGCATCACAGAATTCGTTTATTTTATAGTTCGATTTTTCTTTGGCTAATTCGCTTATCGTTTTAAAGTACTCAAGCGACTCTGAGTCTAGTTGGGCGAGCACTGCTTCAGAATCAAAGGATTGCGCTGCAGTTTGGATGCGCAAGAAACAATCCTGAATGTCTTGATTGGCTTGTTGGTTGCAATTGGTCAATGAAATGGTTACGAAAAATGCGAAAAAGGCCGGTCTTAGCTTATTCATATTTTCATTAAAAATTTTAGGTGAAAAGTCATCTTATCATTTATAAAAACCTGATAAATTTCGAATCGAAAATTAATTTTTTTCTGGATATTCTAATATGTTGCCAGTGCCTTTTTTCAATAATTTCAGACAATTTGCTCCAGGGCAAAATCCAACATTGGACTGGGTGCCCGGTCTATTTGCAGGTGCCGGAGAAACGCCATTCCAAATGGAATAATTAAACAAATTCTGAAAATAAAATAAATATAAGGTGATAGAGAATTAAAGAAGGGGACCCATCCTACCCAACCCTCTTCTACGCCTATACCGGGCATAAGTCTTGTGGGCAATCCAAAAAATATTAATTCTGCGATGGTGGCCAATAAATAAGCACCTCCAAAAATAAGCAACTGAAGTTTGTTGAATGGATTCATCAACCAGCCAATCAGCGCAAAATAAAGGGCAAGTGCGGCCAAAATAATTAAAACATAAAGATTTTCATTGCTTGCAATAAGAGTGAAAATGGAGATGCCGAACATCACAAAAAAGACTAAACCACCAAGATGGATAAGCCTTCCAGGCATTTGATCCAGCTTCCGTAAGTAATATTTCAAATCGGATAATTGATTGCGGTACTTCCGTTTTTCTTCCTTGCTTCGTTCAATCGGGTAATGACAATTCAGGCAGCGGCCTTGCATCAAACCGGGATTGCGAATCTCGCAGTTTTCACATTGGGCAGTTTTCATATACAATTTTTTAGGGGAATAAATATTTTGATGTCAGGATGTAATTTTTTTTACATCCCGACATGATATTATTTACTTACGGTTTTGATCAACATCCCTTTGGTTACCTGTTCTTTTAGTTCCATCCCGTTCAAAATCGCCAATTCTTCCAAACGCTCCGCCGGCATGCCAAAACCTCGCAGCGCAGCTTCCA
>CAZGAU010000117.1:0-17298 GCA_964523725.1 uncultured Saprospiraceae bacterium | reverse complement strand
CCGCTTTCCAGCTTCCTTAAAAGAATCCTTTGGCTACCAAGCCATTCCCTTCACCACCGATCATAAAACTAAAACCCAAAGAAACATTCACCTGGTGCTGGCTACGCTTGTTTTCCTTGGCGCCGCCCTGATGCGATAAATCCAGTAAATCATAAAAACCAGTACCTTCTGCGAAAATCCGGCCATGTTTCAAGACACTTTTTGAAAGCCGTCCGCCCACTACCGGCCCAATGTGAAAAGCCCGTCCGCCCACGTCCTCAGGCAAGAGTACTTTGCTGCTCTCGGCCATTTCCTGCAAACGAATCAACTGCGAAGCGGTGAATTCATTTTCATCTGCCACCCGGCGGATTTCATCATTCAAATGCGCAAAAAAACCGGTTTCACCTTCCGATCTGCCGAAGCTCCAATCAAACCCAATGCGGCCGCCGACGTAAAATTCATGATCAAAACTGCGTGCCAGACTTCCGCCGCCCGCGCTGTAATTGGTTTTCAGCAGGTTCATTTGATACTCCAGGTGGGTATGCATGCCTTTGTTGCCGGCCTTGAAATAGCCGGGGCTTACTACCCATTCAAAAAAATGCTGTTGCATTGCTAAATCGGAGGATTCACCGAAACCATAGCGTAAAAAAAACTGAATAAGGGTTTTATTATAACCATTTTGTCCATATTTCTTATTCAGGTTAATATCATTTAACGGTTCGCTTCTTCCCTGTAACAAAGCTTCTACCTCTGCGCCCAGTTGAATCAGATTCCACATCGCCTTGAAATGCGGGTTGGAATGCAATGCCGCCCGATCATCCAGCGCAAAGACAGTCACGGTTTTCAGTCCTATGCTCAATTGTGCATCATTCAAACTCAGTAAATAAGTATTGCTTTTGTTTTTGGCAAAAAGATTTTGCGCCAAACTTAGCAAGGGTATTGTGACCAGAAATGAAATAATAAGTAAATGTTTTTTCATTCTATGCACTGTTATGGTTAATAAATATGTGTTATTGTGTTATAAGGATATTATAATAACTGGCAAATCATTACATGAATTATTTCTTTTTGCCGCCGCTGAGAATTCCCCAGTTGATACCGGCATAGCCATATGCGGAAAACATCGGTTGCGTGCCTTTGATCGAGATATGCTGTTGCACACTCAGTTCCGCACCTGCCAAAAGGGAAAAGCTTCCGCCAAAATTCACAGGCAACTCACCTCGGGCAAACCAGCCCAGCGAAGGCACCACGCGTGGATCCCGGAATTTACCGAACACCACATTTTGCAAGGCTACCGCAATCTTATCGGTTGTGTTTTCCACCTGATTCAGAATGCCGCCTTCCATGAGTTCGTCGAGTTTTTCGGCTACAAACAGGATATTACCCAAATCCACCACCGGCGAAGGGTCAGCCGTGAAGCGCATGCCCCCAACGAGATTTAGTCCGATCGAACTGTTCCTCCCCCACTCCGCCAGCACGGCATCTTGCAAAAACAAGCGTTTGACGTCCACGTAAGCTTCCAGATCGTATCTTTTTTCAAAAAATGGTTTCACCCGGGTTTCGTCGGCTACCGCCATCAATGCAAGGTGCTCCGCAAGTTCGTCGGCTTTTCCTGACAATGCGAGGCGCACGGATTTCAGTTGGTTATTTAATTTTTTGGATTCCTGGGGCGTGGTCAGCCTGGGGTCGGAAATCGAAAAACTCCCACCGATAAAGCGATAGCGGGCAAAAAAGCGCACCGTTTTTACACTGCGGGTCAGCTGGCGCGAAATGTCGCCTTTTACTTCGATTTGCGCATTATAAAAAAGCTTCTTCAACCATTGCGGTCCATCCAATTCAAAGCGGTTGAAAGCCGAATTCACATCTTCCTCCGTAATTTTCAGTTCTGAAAAACCAACCATTTCCGGCAAATTCCCTCTGAAAGTAGTATGCGCCACTCCAAAATGGGTCTCCACGCCCGCCTCAAAATGTTGAGCCGGAAGCTCCAAGCTTGCAAAAAGTATCGAAATAATACAAAATAATTGCCTCATATTCAGTTTATTATCGCAATAAAGTGACATCGCCGGCGAAAGTCTTTCTAGTACCATTTCCAAAACGAACGATAGCCAAATAGGTGTAAACCCCCGGTTTTGCGGGTTTTCCCCGGTAGCTGCCGTCCCAGCCCTGCGATTCGTCATTTAAACCAACTTCATTTTTTTCAAAAAGCAAGTTTCCCCAGCGATCAAAAATTCGCAGCGATTCCAGGATTTCGCCCGAACCATTATCGCTGAAGAGCGTAAAACGGTCATTCGCGCCGTCGTTATTCGGGGAAAAAGCATTGGGCGTGTAAACTTCCCCCAACACAATCTCCAG
Source organism: uncultured Saprospiraceae bacterium (assembly GCA_964523725.1). Lineage (GTDB taxonomy): Bacteria > Bacteroidota > Bacteroidia > Chitinophagales > Saprospiraceae > JADJNW01. Next base: position 14,967 of record CAZGAU010000117.1, on the reverse strand, counting down.
AAAAAAGCCATCCACCGCCCGGCAACCGCGGTCGTCTTCCACGATAATCCGGACGTTCAGGTTTGTAGTTGCCTCAAAATCAGTGCTGGATGTACCTGTATCAATTTCTTCCGGTAACCATTGGTACAAGCGAATATTTCCAAGCGTACTGGCGACGAGCGAAACCGGCGTGCCAGGTCGTACTTCCAGCGAATCGATGTTAAGCGCCACGCCCATTGAATCCGGCGCTAAAATACGGATCGGAATTTCCTGGATGCATCCGAGGTCATCTTGCGCAATAATCTGATAATCACCATATGGCAAGTCCTTGAATTTCGTTTCAAAAGAATAAGTGGCGCCGCCGTCGATAGAGAAAATCAGAGGCCGGTCGGGGTTATCAGCGATCAATTGTATAGCGCCCAAATCGCCAGGACAAAAGGGCTGCGTAACTTTTACTTCAATTCCGGGGCCATCAGGTTGTGGCAACTCGACCTCGGCTATGGAGGAACAGCCAACCGGATCTGTTACCGTCACCACATAAGTCCCGCCGGTAGCTATGGCAAAAACATTGCCGGTAGCGCCCGTTTGCCAAACGTATTGATATTCCTCAGGAGCAAGGTAAACCCGCGAGCTATCGCAGCTTTCTTCGATAATTATCTGCAATTCCGGTGGCTCGCTTCCGTTTATTTCGACTGCTGTCTGAATTGTACAGCCTTTTGAATCTGTGGCATTTAAAGTATAAGTACCAGCATCAGAAGCCTGAAAATTTTGAACTATTGGCGGATTTAACATCGCACCCTGCGGATTCGTCCAGGATACTTGAGCAAATACACTATCGTTTAAAATGTTGATTATCAATGTATCGCCCAAACATGGCGGCTGAAAAGCAATTTCCGGCTCTGGCGGTACATTCACCACGATCTGCACCGTATCGGTATCCTCGCAGCCAATGGCGTCAAACGCATGTAAAATGTAGTTTCCAGCCTGATTTGCCTGGATATTGGCGAGTGTAATCAACGAATCCTCCACGATCCCCGTTGAAGGCGTTTCCCAGAAATGCCGTATGCCCCCTGCGCCCGCGAGCGCGACGGTGGCCCCCTGACACACTTCCTGATCTTCTCCAGCCACTGTAAATGGTGGATTTTCGACTAACACAGAATCTTTTTTGGTGCAACCTTTGTCCTCTACAGTCAGATAATACATACCTAAATTGCCGGTAAGTGCAAGGGCAGTTTCAGTTGCATTTGCTTCGAAGCCATTCCCGTTTGTCCAGCGCACTTTTGACTGGTTTGAAAAACATTCAGAAGGCAACATTGCCCGTAAATAAAGGCTGTCTTTAGGGCAGTCCAGTTGCGCACTGGTGGTAATAGGACAACTTGCAATCGTTTCGGCGCAAAGGATATGTGTAGTGAATTCGGTAGAAGAATTATTCGGGGTATTAAAAACACTGTATTCTACCTGCCAGCCAATGGCACAAAACGGAATTTGCCCGCCGATGCGTCCGACTCCGCGCAGCGTTTGTAAGTTTCCGGTTAGCTTGAAAGGCGGATGATTAAAGGCTTGGAGCCACATATCCATTGTGGCGCGGTCGCTCACGTTTTGAGTTTGCAGCGCTCCATCGTGCACCAATGCAAAGCCTTCCACACAATCGGTACAATTACCGAACGCCAGTTCGCCGAGCAGTTGCTTGCTGCTATCGGGCAGGATCGCAAAAACCTTCGTTCGATCCACCTGTTGACCGCTGAAAGCGTTGATATCCACGTAAAAAGCTTTTAAAAGGCTGTCTTCGTTGAAAAATTCGGTGTACACCATGGAATCGCGCATGGGCATATCGCTCACATTTGCGTTTTGCGGGTCGATATAGGAAAAGCCGCACTGATCGAGCCGGATGACCGACTGGGCGGTTGTTTTTTGGAGTCCCAGCACAATAAAAATACATACACAGGCGTATTTGCACGTGCATACAATCCAGCGCATCCCCCCTGGAGGCGTATCTTTCGAAAGAAAAAGCCGGCGTAGTAAAGTCATTCGGTATTGAAGTTCCCCCATAATTCGCACGCACTATCGTCGTCAAGTTTTCACCTGAAATTGATTCTCAATTATTAACGAATTGAAATAAATTTTATAAATAAACGTCTCATTCGTGTACGCATAATTGTTGATCTTACGTTTTATGATTGCCAGCAGGATAAGTATATCTGCCGGGCATCATCGTACCTAAAGTTGGTGTCGTCTGAATTTGCTCGCCTGCGGATTTGCAAGCGGAAGAGTAATTAGGATTAAGCAGGCAATTCGGAGATTATGACGTAGATAGCGGTAAATGTAAGACTTTTTGCGCTTTTGGAGTCAAGAAAATGTTTTAATTTTTGAAACGAGAGGCGAATCCGGTCGTCCTTAAAACAAAAAGAACGAATATTAAGAACAAAAGCTGTTAAAACTTGCGTTGTTTTATGGTTTTGGTAAATATTTCTGTTATTTTTGACCCTTATCCGAACGGTGAGCACACCGGCTTCCGAAAAGCAAATATCTACGTTTGGGGAATGCCCGGCTCGCCGGAAGAAGTCTGCAATAACAAATCTGGCTAAGGGTCAACCCAATTGCAATCTCATCGCCTGAAATTTTGACCTAACTCCCTAATTGGCTAACTATCTATGTAACTTAATTACAATATTGCGTTATTCGGTATTGTAATTGGTTTTTATATAAAAACATTTATACATGAAAAAAGTAATTACCTGTTCACTGTTGTTAGCAATCAGCCTGATCTGGGCACCCCAAACCCAGGGGCAAATCAAAGGGCTTTTTGAGAAAGAAGAGCCGGAATTCCGCGCCACCATTGTTCCAACCGATGAAGAAGGCACGGTTCAGCTGGTTTATTATTTTACCCACAGCAAAATCACTTCCATCGAAGCTTCTCTTTGGATGAGAGACCAGGGCACCAGCCTGGCAGGCAGCGGAGAAAGCAAGTTGCTCCGGGGTTTGCGCGAAATCGGCAATCGACAACAGGATACAATTTTAATAAACGATTTGAAAAACCTGCATTTCTACACGTTTGGTATTGATTACAAGACCACTACGCTGGTTTCTTCCAAATTTGAAAGTAAAGTGCTGGTCGGGAGTTACCGGTATGAGTTTACACCGAAAAATCAGTCCCAGCCGATAGTTCAGGAAGAAATGACTCGTAAATCGGTAGATCCCAAAATAAAGACAAACATCAACCCGTGTCAGAATCCCAATTTATATGTTCAGGTTGAAAACAACGGCTATTGTGGCGCTGAAGACCGTCCTGCAATTGTTGTGCAGTGTGTAAACTGCGAACAGTCCAACTGGGAATTCAGTGTGGAAATTCGAAATGCCAATAGCCTCGATAACTGGCAGCCGTTACGTTTTGATGGTAAGTCGCAACCAGCAAGCGGTAATGCGCCGCGCACAGAGCCGCTTTGTACGGTACGCCCCGGCGTTTACTATGTGCGAGTGCTGGCGAGAGGGGAAAACTGCCCAACACCGGTGGTTCACAATGTGGGTACCGCTGTTGCTGTTGCCGATCGAAGCGTGGTTATGGAAAAAGCCGAACCGGTTTATGTGCCGCAGGCTTCCAATAATGCTAATACTTCGAAACAGATTTTGCCGGACACTTGTATTGCAATGGCTCGTGCATTCCTTCAAGGCAATACCATACGCGGCTCAGTGGAATTGGCGGCAGGTTCGCCCTGCGGAGCCTTAAATCCATTTGCGGAAGTACACTACGTGCATCCAGGTTACCGGGATATTGCAGTACCGCCGATCAATCTTAAACCGGGAGCTATTGCGCCATTTGAAATTACGCTGGATGATCGGGATCTGAACCGGAATATTCAAACAATTCAGGTAGTAACCTACATCCGTCCGAATGTGAGTACGCCGCCGATTGCAACGAGTGCCTTCTGGATCAAGGCAACCGATCCCGGAGCCCTAGCAATAAAGGGGACAAACAATCAAAATCTGTCTGCTTCTGCCGATAACAATCCTCTGCCGGAATCTTTCCGGAAGGAAGAACTGTTTGAAACTCCTGCTATGACGCAGGATATTGAGACGATCAGCGTGAAGGCCAGCGATCCGAATTGCACTCCAGTACAGGAGCTGAGCCTGGTTTACATGTCGGGGCAACCTGACAAACCGCTTTATATTTCCTGGTTAAATCCTCGTTGCTGCCAGACCGATGGTTGCAAATATTCTATCTGGGCGGGCGAAACGCCGGATCGCCTGCGTATCCTGGTAGATGGTAGCAAGCGTGGCTCGGTGATCAAAGAATTGTTGCCGGATATGTCATCAACCGATCGCTATATCGAAATCGTGGTAAATACCTCCAACGGCAACCGCAAAGCGGCTTATGTGCTGGGGGAAGGTCCGAAATACGGCATAGAAGAAATTATGGAGTATCGCGATCGCGTGAACCCTCCAAAGAGCGATCCGCTGGTAGTCACTAAAGAAACGACGATCAAGTCGGGCGCAGCAGTAGGAGGCGATCTTGCGGCCAGAGGTGCTGTAGGACCGGTTGCTTTTGAATATATCAAACCTCAGAATCCGATAGAAGATTTCCAGCCATGCAAATACCAGCGGGAAACAATGGTAGTTGGCGACAAGCCGGCGGAAGTTGGTAAAAAACTGATGATTCAATACGATTTTTCCGATAAAGATTACCGTTACACGCTGTACATGCAGCCGGAGGGCTCTGCTGAATGGGTAATCGCGCCGGGTACCGAAGAATTGCAGAAAAACCCACGTTTTGATTTGGATATTATGCCCTTCCATGCGGGCAAATACATCGTTTTGGTGAAAAAAGCAAACTCCAACTGGGGCTGCCTGGCAGCGCCTCTGGAGAAGGCGATCGAGGTGAAGGTGGTGTCGCAGTAAGCATTTCAGGCGGGCAGATTTACAAAACCGGAGTCTGCCCGCTTTCATACATAGACCCAAACATACATACTATATGACAAAACTTTACAAACTCCACACACGGTTTGCTACTCTTATATCATTCATTCTTTGTTTTTTATGGACGGATCTTCCTTTAGCAGCCCAGGAAATGTCAGTCAAAGGCAAGGTGATCGCCGCGGATACCCGTACTCCGCTGGAGGGCGTTAATATCATGCTGAAAGGCGCCGGCAATGGTACTATTTCTGGAAAAGAGGGCAATTATCGAATCGAAGTACGGCACAATTTTTACTCCACACATGCCAGCGATACGCTGGTTTTTTCTTATACTGGCTTCAAACCTCAAGAAATTCGAGTTAACAGTCGAAATGAAATCAATGTCACACTTTTGCCAGAAGTAACTGAAATTGAAGAAGTTATTGTAACCGGTAATGCCGTAGGGCGTTCGCCAAAAATCATGAGTTATTCGGTTGGGCATATTGAGAAAGAAGCTTTAAGTATTGTGCCTTCGCCTAATATTGGTTCAGGTTTGCAAGGCAAAATCCCAGGCTTGCGGGTAAATCAGGTTAGCGGGCAGCCTGGTCAGGGTGCTTATTTTCAGGTACGTTCCGCCAATTCAATTGCCAATGGTCAGCAACCTATTCTAATTGTGGATGGCATTTTCCTGAATGGAACCCTCGCGGATCTGAATGCAGAAGATATCGAACGGGTGGAAGTGCTGAAAGGCTCTGCAGGAACCTCACTCTATGGTTCGCAGGCTGCAAATGGCGTGATTCAGATTTTTACAAAAAGAGGTCGTAATCTAAATGTAGGCGACACCAGAGTGACTTATCGCGGCGAAGCTGGCGTTTCTGAAGTGGTCAGGCGCTACAATGTCAATCAATTTACCAATCGCACAATCGTCAATCCCGAAGGTCCGCAACCGGTGCTCGGCGATCCGACTGCGGAAAACACCTTCACCACTCCCCTGCCTAATTTTCAGAATTATCAGGAAGATATATTATTTCAGCCGGGTACTTTCCAGTCGCATTATCTGGCAGTGCAGGGCAAATCGGATCAGACTAACTACCTGGTTTCGATGCAGCGCTTTGAAGATAAGGGTATTTTGCAAAATATGGATGGCTACACCCGCAACACTTTTCGCGTAAATGCCGATCATCTGGTTAGCCAGAAACTTGAGGTACAGTTGAGTTCGATGTATTCCTTTTCCAAACAGGATTTGCTGGAACCCACCTCCAATGGTCCGGGTAGTTTTCTTGCAAACACTTTATTTCTGACACCCGTTTTTGACTTGACTTCCGCCAATGAAGAGAACGGCTCTGCTTATGATTGGGATATTGACAACACCGGAAACAATATTACCAATCCGCTCTATGATCAGACCAATTCTCAGCAAACGGTAGATCGCACCAGGCTTCTGGGTAATTTTACCACCAATTTCTACGCCAACGAATGGCTGACCTTCAGCTATACCGCTGCGCTAGATCGCGCAACCAATGATTATGAGCATTTTGTAGAAAAAGGTTATTTGAGTACAAATCGCCCTGGTATTTTTGGGCCGCAAGTGTCTGCCAATGTACAAAACAGCGCCGGTGGCGGCATTCAGCGAAGCAATCGCCAGAGTAATTACTTCATTTCACGAGCGGATGCAGCGTTTCGTAAGCCATTCGGCGGGTTTAACACAGCCCTGAGAGCCAGTTTTTTGTATGAAGGCATTAGCACAAAATATAATGAAAGTATCGGCGAAAACATGAGCGTTGCAGGTATTCGCTCGCTCGACAATGCCCGGAGCAATGTGTTTATCGCTTCTGAAGAGCAGGATATTATCGGCTACAGCGGTTTCCTGATCGGCGATGCGGATTATAAACAAAAGTTCATTTTCAGTGGCTTGATCAGGCGCGAAGGTACGTCTTTGTTCGGTCCTGAGAATCGCTGGGCAAATTACTATCGAGTTAGCGGGGCTTACCGTCTCACGGAAGATGTGAACCTCAAATGGATACAAGAACTGAAACTGCGGGCTTCGATGGGAACTTCGGGGATTCGTCCGACTTTTGAGCAACGGTTTGAAACTTTTGAACTTGTTAACGGCGCTATCAATAAGAATACCCTCGGAAATGAGTTTCTTAAACCGGCGTATTCCGTTGAAAATGAGGTTGGTGTAGATATGGTTTTTGCGAAAGCCTTTACGCTCGAATTCAATTATTCCCAAATTACTACCGAAGATCAGATTTTGCTGGTGCCACTTTCCGGCGCAGCTGGTTTTAAAGGACAATGGCGCAACGCCGGCACCATTGAGGCAAAGGTTTTTGAGGCAGGACTAAATACAGATATTAAAAGACTTTTTGGTATCAAAATTCCAGAATTTCGCTGGGATGTATTTACTACGTTTGACCGAACCCGGCAAACCATTTCCAAACTGGATGTGCCTTCTTATGTGACCGGTTCTGGAATCCAGGGTTCATCCTTGTTCTTGATCGAAGAAGGACAATCATTTGGCGCCATGGTTGGAGAGGTTTTTGCCACGAGTCTGAGCCAGTTGGAAGCGATGGAAACGGTTAATCCTGAAGATTATACGCTCAATCCGGTTGGCTATGTCGTGCGTAAGGATGAACTGGGTACGCCCAACGAGCGCCCGTTCAAGCTGCGCGATGCCAACGGCAATCCCATTGTGCAAAACATCGGCGATATCAACCCCGATTTCCGGATGGGCTTTTCGCATATCCTTGGTTATAAAGGCTTTCAGCTTTATACTTTGTTCGACTGGAAAAAAGGCGGAGATATTTACAACCTGACCAAGCAATGGCTTTATCGTGATTTTCGACACGGTGAGGTCAGCGATTATCCGGAAGTGGCGGCAGGTTTCTTCAATGACTTGTACAACTCGCAGGTAGCAAACAACCATTTTGTGGAAGACGGTTCCTTCTTTATGCTGCGCGAAGCGGCTGTTTCCTACCATTTCAAGCCGGGTGCAGGTCGATTTATCCAGGATTTAAAACTCAGTCTGATCGGCAGAAATCTCTTTACCCAAACCAAATATTCCGGCTTTCACCCGGACATCACCAGCCTCCCACGGGAAGAAAATATTTTGTCGAATCGCTTGGTCAACGGGCGCGGTAGCGATATTCGGACCCCAAACGGCGACCCCAATGTTTTTTTGGTGGATGCATTCAACTATCCCTTGGCCAGAACGATGACCTTTAGCGTGCAGGTAACTTTTTGAATTTCAATATTCAACAAATATGAAGAAACATATACTTTTCAGTGCTTTCATTCTTATATCGCTGCTCGGATGCCAAAGTCTGGATACCGTTAATAACAACAATCCCGACCGTAACGCGGTGCTCGCCAGTGGCGCGGATCTGATCTCGGTGCTCAAAGGTGGTTACATCACCTGGTGGCAGGGCATACACGGCGAGCATCCTGCGATTGCACTGGGCGTAGCCGCTGATGCTTACAGCTTGTCTTTGGAACAGTTTGGTGCACGGCGCTTTGGCATGGAGCCCCGCACAGCCTACAACAATCGCTCCACTGAAGATACTGATTACCAAAAAGTTGGGGAAGCACCCTGGTTTGGTTGTCTCTCTGCAGTTTCCAGTGCGAATGACGTGTTGTTGGCTTTAAAAAATGATATTTCGATCGACAATGGCGGCCCGCAAGATGAAATTGTACGCGCTTCGGCGCATTTTTTGCGGGGCGTGAGCTGGGGTTATCTCGGTTTGGTTTTTGACAAAAGTTTAATCACGGATGAAAATACTGATTTAACGAAAGAAATTTCATTTTCCGCTTATCCGGAAATGATCGAATCGGCTGTAACAGAACTGGATTCTGCGATTGCGATCGCTGAAAACTTGAGTAATGATTTTGTTCACGATTATTTCAACGGAGTAAAATTAAACAGCGACCAGTTTGCCCGGCTATGTCACTCCTACGCGGCGCGCTTCCTCGCGCAAATGCCTAGAACTGAAGATGGAAATGCGGATGTCAATTGGCAAAAGGTGCTGGCTCATGCCGAAAAAGGTCTGAATTACAATTTTGCGCCCTCTGCCGACGGCAAATTCTGGATGAGCTACCACAAATACGTTTTCGCGGAAACCGGTCAGGGACCTTTCTGGGCGCGGGTGGATCAGCGTTTGATTAAAGCATTTGACCCTTCGCAGCCGGCCCGTTATCCGGAAGTATCCAAAGGCGAGGCGCCGCTTGCTCAAAAAATGGCAACTTCCAATGATTATCGACTTCAGTCGGACTTTGTGTTTTTGCCGGTTAATAACTTTCCCGTAGCCAACGGCGAATGGCATTTTTCACATTATAAACATAGTCGCAATATCAATGAACCTGATTTTGCTGGAGATGGCTTTTCCAATGGACCAATGCCTGCTTTCCGGCTGGCAGACAATGAGTTATTAAAAGCCGAAGCCCTGCTCCGTTTGCAAAGAAAAAATGAAGCGATTCAGGTTTTGAACGCCGGTACCCGCGTAACCCGTGGAAATCTGCCACCTTTGAATAATGCTGTCAACGACGCTACCCTGCTCCGCGCTATCATGTATGAACGAGCGATTGAACTACTCAGCACTGCGCCAATGAGTCATTGGTTAGACCGGCGCCGCTATGGGCGAAGACTGGATTATACCGAACTCGATGATTTAGGAGGGCTTCAAACAGGTACACCTGCACAACTGCCGGTTCCGGCCGATGAATTGAATATCCAAAAAATGGAAGTTTATACATTTGGCGGACCGCAGGATCCAAAAGGAATTGAAGCACATTAAGCCTTGATTCTTAGTTTTTTATGTAGAATTAATTACCTTTAAACCAATTTTCCACAACAAAACATGCGCGATGAACAGGTACATTTTACTCGTTCTTTTTCTTTTTCCTACTTTTTTGTCAATTCAAGCTCAGGATGGCCAGCATGTCCAGGCACTCTTACAAAAACTTGCAAAAAGCAATCCGGCTTTGGTAGGACAAATTCCCGAAACCGGGCGACTATATCTGATCACCCCGCGAGAAGAAGCCGTTCCGGCAGCATTCATTCCTCAATTGCAGGATGCATTTTTCAAAGATGTAAATAAACTGTGTCACTATTATGGTCAGAAATACCTGGCGGACTGGCGGGCGATTTTGTCAAAATCTGCACGGGAAACCTTCTGGGGCGCTTCTTACCTTTGCAATCGAGCGAACAACTATTTCGGGATTCGATCCACCAATAAACCCTGGGCTTGTGAGTCCTTTTTCTTTTGCGAAACCGTTTTGAGAAACGACCCGGAACCTTCGGATTTTGTCATATTTGACAATTTTGAATCCTCGCTCTGGATGTTTATTCATACCATTTATAGCGATCATTTTCTCGAGCGCCTGCCTGACTACGGCGCCAGAGTAGAAGCAGCCATCCGTCAGGAACGCCGGATGAGTATCCATTACTGGGAATTCGCGGATTATGATATAGATTTTCCGCAGCAATTGTACGCGCCTGCCTACACGTATGAAGAGTTGATTTATACCTGGAGCGAGCATCCAATCAATAATTTGTGTCTGAATTGTGATCGCCAGACCGACCGAAACTGGATATCGAAAGTAGAGCGAGCAGAACAGCGGGTTAGGAAGTAAGTTTGCAGTGGGCAATAAACAGTGCTGTTAATCGGATAGTAGTTTTTTGTAAATCCTGAAGTTTTCGTCATCAAAACAGACGAAGCTTACACCCTCAATCCCATCGGAGTCAGAAAGAAAATCCCTGACCTCCTGCACCGCGATTTCTGCGGCCCGCTCTTTCGGGAAGCCGTACACGCCAGTGCTGATATTGGGAAAGGCCACTGTTTTTAAATCGTGCTCCACCGCTAATTGCAAGCTATTCCTGTAGCAATTTGCCAACAATTGGTCGCTTTTTTCCTTGGGTTGATCTCCCCAAACCGGACCGACCGCGTGGATCACTTTTTTAGCCGGTAGTTCGCCAGCGGTAGTAATGACGGCTTCTCCGGGCGGACACTTGCCTTGCTGATCCCGGATTCGCTTGCATTCTTCCAAAATTTCCGGGCCGCCTGCTTTATGAATAGCGCCATCCACCCCACCCCCGCCGAGCAGCGAAGAATTGGCAGCATTTACGACCGCGTCTACATCAATCTTTGTAATATCGCCCCCGATGAGTTGAATTCTTTCCATGACAAGTTTTTTCTTGAAATACGACATGACGGCGGTTTTGTTCAACAATGTGGCTTACTCGACTTTCAGCAATTTTATAAAATACACCATTTCCGAATGCGGTGGAACCGCAGGCAGCGCGCCTTTCTCGCCGTAAGCAAGCCGGGAAGGTATAAAGAACACGGCTTCTGAGCCTTCTCGCAATAGGGCAATGCCTTCATCCCAGCCTTCGATCACCATACCCCGGCCCAAAGAAAACCAAAATGGTTCATTGCGCTCGATGGAATTATCCACCAGACGCCCGTGTCGAAGGTAGGCAGCGTAATGCACCGCAACCTGCTGACCTTCAACAGGATAATTACCTGATCCTTCTTTCAGAATCAGATATTGCAAACCCGAGCGCGTTTTTTGCAGCGCCAATTGCGTACGAATTTTTCTATTTTTATAAATATTTATAAGGCTGTCTATCAATGGATTAATTACTGAAATATCGAGCATTTCCGCAGCCTGGCGCTCTTCCCAAACGCTTTTATCCAGGATATCTATGCATACAAGATCATAAGCAATCCAATCGGTGTTTTCCAATCCCCGAGGTTTTGTTTTCAGGGTATCGATGCGCAGGAAGGTAGTAGCGCTATCGCCTTTGGTCATGTTCAGGAGTAATTGAACGGTGGATAAGCTCCATTCTCTATCCTCTTCCGATTCCGGGATTTCAATTACGGGAGTGCCGCCATTTTTGCGGCTGCTGAAATGGATGGTGTTGCCGTTGCGCATTTGAGCATGAAACAGGACGACCTGCCCGGGCTGAGGTCTTGCTCCTTTTTCTTCCGTGTGTTTGATGTATTTAAAACCTGCCGGTGTTTCGGAAAGAAGACTATCGGGCGGCAGAACGGTTTGAGCACTTAAAAACAGAGAGATACAATTGACAAAAAATAATAAAATAAAATTTTTCATAATAAGAATGATCAAGCGGAACTCCTAAGAATTCCGCTTTGATATTATCAAAAATACTTATTTCAGTTTTGCAACGGCTTCGCCGATTCTTTCTATTGCTTTACGCAAACGCTCCTCCGAAGTGGCATACGAAAAGCGAACGCAGTTATCCGCTCCAAAGGCAGAGCCGGTCACAATGGCTACGTGAGCTGTGTTCAGGATATATTCCGCAAAATCATCGGCATTTCTGACCACGGTGTTGCCATCGCTCTTGCCAAAGAAATCGCTGATATCCGGGAACACGTAGAACGCGCCTTGTGGTTTATTGACTTTGAATCCAGGAATTTTGCTGACCAGGTTCACCACCAGATCGCGGCGGCGCAGAAAAGCTTCGCGCATTTCGTGGGTGGGTGTCATATCGCTCTGAAGCGCATAGGCAGCGGCTTTCTGACCAAAAGCAGTTGCACCGGAGGTAATTTGTCCCTGCATTTTATTACAAGCAGCGGCAATCCACTTGGGGGCACCGATGTAACCTAGGCGCCAGCCGGTCATCGAAAAACCTTTGGAAAATCCATTTACCGTGACGGTGCGGTTCTTGACATTTTCAAAAGCGCCAATACTCACGTGTTTTTCACCAAAATTGATGTATTCGTAAATCTCATCGGAGATGATCGTAATCTGCTCGTGTTTGGCAATGACATCTGCAATCGCCTTCAATTCATCATAATTATACACCGAACCCGTCGGATTGCAAGGGGAAGAAAACAGCAGAATTTTCGCACGATCGGTGATCGCAGCCTCTACCTGTGCGGCGCTTACTTTGTAATCCTGCTCAATGTCGGCATGTACTAACACAGGGATTCCGTCAGCTAGTTTTACCAATTCGGCATAAGAGACCCAATATGGTGACAAAATCACCACTTCGTCGCCTTCGTCGATCAAAGACATGATCACATTGGCGATTGATTGCTTGGCGCCATTGGACACTACGATTTGACTGATATCAAAATCGAGATTATTATCGCGTTTGAATTTCATTTGAATCGCCTGGCGCAATTCGACCAAACCCGGCACCGGCGTATATTTTGTGAACCCTTCGTCCAGCGCTTTCTTTGCGGCATCCTTGATGTGTTGCGGTGTATCGAAGTCAGGCTCGCCCAGGCTCAGGTCGATTACATCGAAACCCTTGGCAGCCAGATCGCGTGCCTGCTGCGCCATTTTGATTGTTGCAGATTCTTCCATGCGTTGGATACGGCGAGAGAGAAGGGAAGTCATTACAGATTCCATTTTTTTGAACAGATTTTAAACTTTGAACGAAAAACTTTGTGAAATTTTCTACAAATCGCATGCAAAAGTAGCCTTTTTTCTAATGCCTTGCTGTAATTTTTTGCCGGACTTACGATGACAAAACTTGGAAATTCTCTTTTTCCGTGTTGAGTTCTGCTATCTTCATTGTATCTTTCCGCCGCAAATCGCAAGCATTACAAGCATGAGTAAAAGGAAATCCAGTAAAATAAAAAGACAATCATCCAAAGCCAACACCTCCGGTACTCCGGTGGTCAAAAGAACTAAACCCCGGTTTTCGATAGAACGCGAACCGGTCACTTCGGCTCAGTATCCACTGCTGAAGAAGATTTTCTGGGGCTTGAGTGCAGTTATTCTTATAGTTACTACCGTTCTTGCGCTCGGGAGCGGTATCAACGGCGACGACGAATTCCAGAACGATTACTCGGAAAAGCTGGTTGCTTATTACGGTACGTTTGGGCAAGACACCAGCGCGGTCAATATTCCCAAGGGTGATATGCACTTGTACGGCGGATTCTTCGACCTCGTCACAGGTTCTGTAAATAAGGCGCTTGGCTATGATACACTGGATCGGGGCTACCACCATGTGCGCCACATTTTTAATGCGATTCTTGGTGTGCTGGCTATGCTGTTTGTGGGCTTGACCGCCAAAGAAATCGCCGGCTGGCGGGCGGGGATTCTGGCGCTGCTCTTTATTTTTCTGTCGCCCCGGTTTTTAGGGCACTCCCTGATGAATCCAAAGGATATTCCCTTTGCGGCGGGCTTTGCCATTGCCAATTATTATATCATTCTGATTTTAAAAAATATGCCCAAACCCGGCTGGGGCGCTATGATAGGGCTGGCGCTCGGCGTGGCGCTGGCGCTGGCTACGCGGGCAGGTGGTTTGCTGTTATTTGGCTACATTGGTTTGTTTTTTGGACTGGATTTTTTATTTAAACATGGCATTAAAGGTTTAGGCGAAAAAGCAAATTTAATAGGGAAATACGCGCTTTATGGCGCCGGCATTGCTATCACAGGCTACATCCTGGCAATTTTGACCTGGCCTTGGGCCTTGCAGAATCCGATCGCCAATCCACTGAAAGCATTAAGTGCTTTCTCGGAGTTGGGTATCAAAATCCGCGTACTGTTTGAAGGTGAAAATGTAATGTCGGATAAAACGGTCTGGTATTATCCGGTGCTCTGGATTATTAAAACTATTCCATTATATACATTAATTGGTTTTACTGGGAGTATATTGTTATTTAGATCGATCTTTAAAAGATACGCACCCATTCCGGTTTTATTAATGCTTTTTGCCAGTGTTTTTCCGGTAGCTTACATTGTTTATAAAGATTCAACCCTGCACGATGGCTGGCGTCACCTGATGTTCGTATATCCGAGCATGGTGGTGCTGGCAATGCTTTTCTGGATGCAACTGGAATCTTATTTCAAAAATAAAATAGGTAAATATGCCATTTGGGGAATCGTGGGTTTGCTCATGCTGCAATCCGCTATTTTTATCGTGAGAAATTACGAATATCCTTACGTTTATTTTAACCCCATCGGCGGCGGACTCAAGGGCGCTTATGGCAATTACGAAACCGATTACTGGGGTGTGAGTACCAAGCAAGCGCTGGAATGGATGGAAAAACAAGGTATCATCGGTGAAAATATGCAGGATACGGTTATCATCGGCACCAGCTTCTGGTACCCTGTAAGCCGTTTGGC
>CAZGAU010000116.1:0-17514 GCA_964523725.1 uncultured Saprospiraceae bacterium | reverse complement strand
AACCAAGAGTATTTAATGCAAATTTTAGGCAAACCTTTTTGATGCGTTTGCCCTAATTTTTTCCTTAAGAGAGTTGTCGAAAAGCAAAAAGGCTTTATCTTTGTGGAACTTTTTTAAAAAGTAAAGACTTTAGACGATAGATTTTAGAGATAGAACGCTCATTTTCAACAGCTAACCTTCTAATATCCAGGGTCTAATATCAAAAGATCTGACAAGCCGCCCAGATGGTGGAATTGGTAGACACGCCAGCTTGAGGGGCTGGTGCTCGCAAGGGTGTGCAGGTTCGAATCCTGTTCTGGGCACTATCTCATAAAGGGAACTTCGACTGCAAAGCGGAGTTCCTTTTTTGTTTTGGAATACAACTATTTCTCCTTCCAAAGCATTACTTATGGTATTGGAATTTGCTTTCAAGAGCAGTTCTTTTTACTTTTGACAGAATAATTCATCGATATGGAAGCGAAGATTGGCACCCTAAATCAGAAAGAAGCAGACAAACTGGAACGTATCGCATTCATTCTCAAGACAGTAGCGCATCCGCTGCGCCTGGGTATTGTGCACTTGCTGGAACAACATCCGCGTTTGTCTGTCACCGAAATCTGTGAAATGCTGGGCAGTGAGCAATCACTGACTTCTCACCATTTGCAAAATATGCGCCTGAAAGGCCTGTTGAGCGTAAAACGCGACGGCAGAAGCATGCTCTATTCACTCAAAGAACGCGACGTATCGCTCATTATCGAGTGTCTGGAGAATTGTCAGTGTAATATGTAAAAGACCAAGCGTCACAATAAAGACGCTTTTTTTACCCCCCAAAGCATGAAGGTTTCATCATATATAGAAAACTAAATATTTTCTGTAATCTATCAAAATTTAAACGATACAATGAGCATTTTCGGTAAAGGCAGCAAATTATACAGCATTTTCGGATTGAAATGCCCCAAATGCCACGAAGCGGATATGTTTGAAACGCCAACTTTTTCATTCAAGCGCTCCTTCGTCATGAAAGACCGCTGCGACCATTGCAACCAGAATTTTATGCCGGAACCCGGTTTTTACTATGGCGCTATGTTTATTTCCTACATCTTCATGGGCTGGTTTTGCATCGGTTTTGTGGCGCTTTTTCACTGGGTGCTGGGCTGGAGCATCGAAGCTTCCTTTGCGCTGTTGCTGGTAGTAGTTGGGATATTTTTTGTATATATATTCCGCTTGGCCAGAGCCATTTGGATCAATCTAAATGTAAAATATGATCCTTCAAAAAGCGTTAAAAGTTCAAAGGTTCAAGGCTCAAAAGTTTAACTGTGTTAGCTTTCTACTTTTGAACTTTCAACCTTGAACTTCCAAATTTCGAACCTCAAACTTTGAACATAAAAATACTATGATCGCCAATAGTACATCCACCGCCGAAATGATGGAATTGTTGCGTAAGCACTATCCGCAGCTGGCTGAGCGCGGCCTGCAGGAAGAAATCGTCAATATCGGCAAGCTCCTTTTTTTCAAAGCCGGTGAAACCATTATGGATTACGGCAGCTACATCAAATTAATTCCGCTCGTGATTCAGGGCAGCCTGAAGGTCATTCGCGAAGGCGACGACGAACAGGAGGTCTTCCTGTATTATCTGGAGCCGGGCGACGCCTGCACCATGTCTTTCACTTGTTGTCTGATGAATAAACAAAGCCAGATTCGCGCCGTAGCCGAGGAAGATACCCTGATCATCGGGATCCCGGTACGGCAGATGGACGACTGGATGACCCGCTACCAGAGCTGGAAAAACTTTGTGATGCTCTCTTATGATAATCGTTTGATGGAATTGGTGAAAACTATTGATAGCATTGCCTTCCAGCGGATGGATGAACGCCTCATGCAATACCTCCAACGCAAGGCAGAAGTGACCAACTCTAAGGAAATAAATGCTACCCACCAGGAAATTGCTTACGATCTGAATGCGTCGCGCGAGGCGATTTCCCGCCTGCTCAAACAACTGGAAAAAGAGGATTTTCTGAAACTGGGACGTAATAAAATCGTATTAGCTTAAAAAATAATTTGCATTGGCACGTTTTTTGGTCTATTTTTGAACAAAAGAGCAACTGAATTCTTATACTATTTGCCAATAATACTTTAACCAGTGGACGGTAAATAGTTGTTCAAACAAATTTACCACAATGATCAAAAAAACGCTCCCTTACAATGTTGATGGGATAATCAATTATCTCGAAAAAAATGCTGAAGATGAATTATCCTACCTGGAATCGGTAGGCGCTGAGTTTTTTACTTCGGCTCAATTGATCCGCCTGAAAGGACAATGGGAAGTCAAAAATCAGTTATTTGGTCGCAGCCAGTTTTTGCTGGTGCGCATTGCCGGCATCAGCCCGGTATGGCTGGCGCTGTGGTTTCTGTTCGATCTGGTTGACTGGAATTTACTCGCCCTCTTTTTTCTATCGCTTTTTCCCTTGTCTTTTTTAGTTTTTTTTGGAGGACTCTTCCTGATGGGGCATTATTTTAAAGGCAAAGGACATCTCGAATTTGTCGGCGATTTAATTGATCTGGAACTTTGCAAACGCGGGCATCTGGTGGCTTGAACTGCCGCATCTTCATTGCTCATCTCTCTGGCAAATCTGATATTTAATTTGATTTGACCAAGCTTTGTTATTGTAGCAATTATCATATTTTGGCAATTATTGCCAAACTTCTCCTCTTTTTCATTGGAAATTCGAACATTTTATCCGGTTTTTGCAATTAGTAAATGAATCCTCTTCCAAATGTCAAATCTGAAACCAGAAATTTTACTGACATGCTTGACCAGATCAAAAAACTCGAACCCGAATCGCGCAAACTGGAGCCTACGCCCGAACAAAGAGATGCCTGGAACACTGGTGTGCAGCAATACGCCAATGATTTTCTGAATGAAATTTACGACCGAAAAGCTTACCAAACTTCTGAAGATTATGGCAAAGCCCTGCTCAACCTGCCCATCACCGATGATCCAAAATCGCTGGAACACTTATTGCCTCTCTTAAAGGAAAATGTGGACGACATAGGGCTGAATCCCGCAGCCAGCGGGCATTTCGGTTATGTGCCCGGGGGCGGTGTATTCCCCTCTGCCCTGGGTGATTATCTCGCCGCCGTGAGCAATCGTTATGCCGGTATATTTTTTGGCAGCCCTGGCGCGGTACGCCTGGAAAACCAGCTTATTCGCTGGATGTGCCAAATGGTGGGTTATCCGGATGGTTCGCTGGGAAATCTTGCTTCCGGAGGCTCAATCGCCAATCTGATTGCCATCACTACCGCCCGGGATTTCAAGCAAATCAAGTCGAAAGATATTGAAAATGCAGTCATTTATATGACGCCGCAGATACATCACTGTGTGAACAAGGCCCTGCGCATTGCCGGTTTGCGTGAAGCTCAAATCCATTATGTGCCGATGGATGCGCATTTCCGCATGAACGCTGAGGTTCTACGCAGTATGGTACAATTGGATCTGCAAAATAATTTAAAGCCTTTCCTGGTAGTGGCTTCGGCGGGTACGACCGACACCGGCGCGATGGATCCACTCGACAAGATTGCAAACGTAGCGCAGGAATTCGATCTCTGGTTTCATGTGGATGCCGCCTACGGCGGATTTTTTATGCTGGTGGATGAATTCAAACCGACATTCAAAGGGATCGAACGCTCTGATTCGGTGGCGATTGACCCGCATAAGGGCTTGTTCCTGCCCTATGGCATCGGCGCTATTCTGGTAAAAAATGTGGAAGCAGCTTTTAATGCGCATAATTATGTGGCCAATTATATGCAGGACGCGCTCAAGCTCGCCGAAGAGCTCTCCCCTGCCGACCTGTCGCCCGAGCTGACCAAGCATTTCCGGGGTTTGCGTATGTGGATGCCCCTACATTTGCTGGGCTTGGCGCCATTCAAAGCAGCCCTGGCGGAGAAGATTTGGCTGTGCCGTTATTTTTATGAAAAAATCCAGGAATTGGGATTTGAAGTAGGCCCCTACCCCGATTTATCGATCATGATTTACCGTTATGTGCCGGAACAAGGCGATATCAATGTGTTCAACGAAAAGCTGGTGGAATATGTGCAGCAGGATGGACGCGTGTTTTTATCTTCTACAAAAATAGAGAACGTTTTCTGGATACGGCTGGCAGTGCTGTGCTTCCGTTCGCACTTGCGCGAAGTGGATTTGTGCCTGGAAATTTTGTCCGAGGGCGTTCAGCAACTAAAAAAATCAAAAAGCAAAACCCTTACAATACAATGATTGTAAGGGTTAACACCTAATTTACACTCACTAATGAAACTATAAAAAAAACCTATTGCTTTGCAAATGTACCGGTCAGGGTGTAGGTAATACCGTCTTCCACCTCCTGGTATTCGATGACCATTTTGTCATTTTTCAATTCCAGGATTTTCCAGCTTTCGGTTTCACCATCGGTAGTCACAGAAAGGATGGTTTTATCGGTGTTGAATGCCCAGGTACCGGAAGTTGTCTGAGGATCATTCGGGCTACATTTGGTCGCACCTTCGTCAAAGTTCACCGTGCCGTTTTTGTTAAATGTCGCCAAATCGTCTTTCGCGCAAGCCGGAAGTTGGGCATAAATGTTGGTCACCTGAGTGCCATTGCCAAACCAGTCAATCGCCGGATCAATCGTAAAAGCAGTCATTTTCCAGTTCTTTCCAGTCAATAACCCCACATTGTCAGGCTTATTGTCCTTGTCTTTTTCGCAGCTTACAAATGTAATGCTCAGTACAGCCAGTGCCACCAGGGCAGATTTCAAACGAAAGAAAGTTTTCATAATGGTTTTTAAAATTTTGTTTGTTTAAAAATCGGATGAAAATTATGAGTCAATTAGTTTGTCATCTATAAAAAAATTGCCGGGAATGTAGCCGCCTCCCGGCAAGCGGTTGTTTTCATGTAGTTCGGGTGAATAAAAATGGTTTTTCGTTTGTTTTATCTTGTAAAACACTTAAAATCAAGGTTTTAATTTCACTTCACGGAGTGAATTCTCGTACTTTCCTTCCGTCACTTTGTGCGGATTGGCGGGATCCAATATCCATTTGCCATCCACGATAAATTTATAGGCGATCCGGGTTTGGTCGGTTTCAATTTCCACGACCCACTTGTTGCCCATACGCTTCATTGGCACGCCTTTTGGGTCCCAGAATTTGAATGAGCCGGTCAGAATTACTTCTTTTGCATCTGCAAAATCTGCCAGTTCAAAAAGTACTTTCTGTAATTTCGGTGCATCCGCTTGCACTTCCTCCAGGATATCAATCAAGAGTTCTTGCTTCTTTTCGTTCCGATATTTTTCAATCGCGCTCTCCAGCGCCAGGATATGCGCCTTGCTCAAGGCCGCGGTAGCCGGCATTGCGATATCCGGCTGAACGCCTACGCCTTCCCAATTGGTCTTTGTAATCGGATTGATGGCTCTGCCGATCGGAATAAACATTTCAAAATGATCGTTGATCCGCACCGAACCGCCAGGATTGGCGCCGCCTCTGGTGATTTCACCGATGATAGTCGCCCGCTTCAGATTTTGCAAGTCATAGGCAAATTCCTCCGCACCGGAGAACGTGTTTCCACTCGTCAGCACATATATCGGTTTGTTTAAATATCTCTCGCCCGGCACCACTGCATAGGTATAAAACTGCTCGGTGCGGTTGCCTTTGCGCCAGTACA
Source organism: uncultured Saprospiraceae bacterium (assembly GCA_964523725.1). GTDB lineage: Bacteria > Bacteroidota > Bacteroidia > Chitinophagales > Saprospiraceae > JADJNW01. Next base: position 11,846 of record CAZGAU010000116.1, on the reverse strand, counting down.
AATCATTCAAATGTACCGGGTTTTCAAAGAAATAGCTACAAACAAACGGCACCGCATGTGGCGACATGCTGCCGGAGCAGCCTCTCAGGTCAATGATCAGAGCGTCGGTTTTCGACAGGTAATTCAGGGCATTGCTATAGATTTCACCGGCCAGTTTCGGGGTGCAAAAGAATTTAAAATCGATGTAGCCAATGTTCCCTTTCAAAACCTCTAATTTATTGATACCGTAATTGTTATACTTTAAAAATTCGACAAATTCTTCTGGTTCCGGCGCATTAAAATCGATGGTATCCGCAGGTGGCAATGTTTCAGCAGCATATCTTACGCTGATATGCAAATCCCTGGCGATCGCTCTCAAATCAGCCGTGAGCCTGATGGCTAAGGCATCACCATCGGTAATGCTGTCATAAGCCTTGTTTTGCTGCAATTGCCGTACGTGCGCCTCCATTTGCCGGGCTACCTCCGGGAAAACGTATTCGTCGTTCAGTTTTGCCAGTATTTGGTCAATCGTTTGGTTGCGCAATTGTGGCGTAATTTGGCCAAATAGTTGTATCAATAAGAATACAAGTGCAATGGTCGAGAATACTTTTTTCATAGCGGAAGCTTTTGATCTTTAACCATTTACTTCGTTTTCACGATTGATTTTGTCACCACACCTTGCTGTGTTTTGCAAACCAACTGGTAAGTTCCGGCTGGAATTTGCGGGGTTTGCCAGTAAAAAGTGTGCTCACCAGCGGGCAGTTCGTCGTTGTAGAGCGAAGCTACCTGCCGGCCGAGCACATCCAGAATAGCTGCAGTGACATTAGTTCTTTGCTGTAAAGTGAATTTTACATTCAGTTGATTATCAATGGGATTTGGATAAACCGCGTCCAGAGAAATATCTGCCACCGGGCGATTCACCGGCAAATCATTGTCATCGGAAATAATATCGGCATTGCGATACCACAGGCCATATTGTGTAGCCAAGAAAATACGGCTGGAAGTTCTGCCGGCCGCATAACCATAAGCCTCCAGCAAATCACCAATAAAGTACCAATTAGCGCCGCTGTCGCTGGAGTGAAATAAATAAGCGTTGAAATTGGGTACACTGATCGTAAGAAACAGGTCATTTCCGGTTTTATTCAGTTGGTAACGTGCCGCGCCAAATTCAATTGGATTGAAGCCAGAACCAAAAGTTTGCCAGGATTTGCCCTGGTCGGTACTACGGTAGATCCCCCTGGTCGTAGCTGCCAGCACGGCGCCATTGGTTTCTACAAAGTTCAGGGCGGTCAGGTCGAACAACTGCTGATTGATTTGCACACTGTTCCAGGTGACTTCATTTCCAGCCCGGTGATAAAGGTAGCCGCTGGCGCCTGCCCCCAGGTAAAGCCGATCCTTTGTTGTAAGCAAAGCATTGCAGGTATAGGCGATCAGATTACCCAGCCCATCGTTGTAGGGTTGCCACTGAGCAGCATTTTTGGGCCGGAAATAAACCCCGGCTCCATCTGTTCCGATGAAGAGCGTATCGTTGCGCTCCGCAATATCAATAATCCTGGTTGCCCAACCATTGAGGCCTTCGTTCATTGGCTCCCAGAGGAGTCCGCCGGTTTTGCTGATAAAAATTCCCGGACCGAGTGCGCCGGCATATACAATTGTATCTGTATCATTATCAACATGTAACGTATAAATCTCTTCTACATTTTCGTCAATTGCACCGGTATAGCCCCAGCTGTTGCCTTCGTCGTAGCTGATATACACTGTTGCACCGGCGGCGGCCCAGATGGTATCGCCTTTGATTACGAAATCGATCACATCTTCAGCCGGGATGGCATCTACTTTGTTCCAGACAGTTTGGCTCATTGCCAGTAATGGCAGGAATGTCAGGATCAAAAAAGTTAGTGTTGTTCTTGTTTTCATTAGTCGGGTGATTATTAAATCCTTCATAATAATTTTAAAAATCTGAGATGAGAAGTCAGAAATCACCAAAATCGGCTCTCTGCTCTGACTTCTCTGTTCTCAAGTCAAATAATCGGGTGATTATTTTCATTTGGATGCTGTGGTTTGCACTCTTTTTCCGCTTCAGGCGGCTATCCGGTGAGCGCATGCCGGTAAAATGGTGTGTTTGTTTTCATTTGGCTTTGGGGCTTGGTTTTTGTGTTTTAATATTCCAATCTGCAAAATGACCGAAGCACTGTAAACAGACTCGGGTTTGCCGATCTGGAGTCGGGTGTTGAAAAGTTCCTGGGATAATGCGTTCGGGGGAACGGTACTATTTACGGTTTGTGTAAAAATGATCTGTTCTTTGCGCGAGATGTGCAGTACGCCGGTGTAATAAAAACCGGAGACACTGGAGCGATGATCCATGCTTACCTGTCGGGTGATTTCCGGGTGGTTGGGTAAAAAAAAACCGCCCAGCACTACTGCAACTAATACTACCTGTTTCATTTTAAAAAAATCTTCGGGTGATTCGGTGTCTTTGTTTTCATTTGATGATGCAAAGTTGCAGGTAAAATTCTTGATGCGAAATCGCATATTTGTGCGAAGCCTAGATTTTACTGGCAAAACGCGGCAATTTGTCGCTGAAGCAATCGTTTTTTTCGATGAAATCAATCTTTTTTCGGCGGAATTTTATTTTGCATGTCGGGTTTATTCAATCGATGTTGCAACAATTAGCATTTTTATGTGAGTGTTAAACTTTATTAAAATTCCAACGCACTGCCAGAGAATACTGTCATGCCCAGCCTTATAAAAAAGCCCTCCGGTCAAAACCGGAAGGCTCGTACAAAATTTTATTTTCTATTTTAGTTGTTTTTGGTCAGTTGCTGAAGGCGCATTTTGGCATAATCATCATTGGGGTTCACTTCCAGCGCTTTTTCAAAATATTGTTTGGCTTTTTCCATCTCTGCTCGTTCCGAATAGGTTTCAGCAATTGCATTGAAAGGTTCAGAACGATTTGCAAAAATTTTCACGTTGGCTTCCAACAGGGGCAATACGTCATCCGGGCGCCCGATCGTAGCCAGCATATTACCCACTCTGATCAACATCATCGGCGAACGCAACTCCAGATAGCCATTGGCTTTAAGCAAACTATTTATGTCAGCTGTAACCGATTCGACGCCATTTTTTTCGATCTGTTCTACCAGAAAAAACAGATCCAATTGCCGCACCTGATCAATAGGTTCATGATACAGTGCTTTAAAAAGATTATCAACAATGGGATCAAGTCGGATAAAGCGATTGGAAAGAATGACCACGATATAGCCATCTCTGGTGGTGAAGCGTAAATCCCCGGAAAATCCCTTGCCGCCGCCGCCATGTCCGGCAATCTCCTGCTCAAAACCGGGCTTTATTTCAAAACCATAGGCATAAAACGGCACCGGAAGCGCCATTTCCGGATGCAACAATCTTTCTTTTGTTTCGGGCTTCAGCAGTTTATTCTGATGCATAGCCAATCCAAAACGGTAAATATCCCGGGCATTGGCGTACACTCCTCCATCTGAAAAGGCTGGCCACTCCTCGTGCGCTGCACTAACGGTCTTGGCTGCCGTAAATTTATAGTACGGAATTGCTTCCTGCGGCGGCGTCAGCTGCACTGGAAATTTGCTCCAGGTATGCTTCATGCCGAGCGGTTTCAAAATGCGTTCATCCAAGTTTTGCCAATAATCTTTGCCCGTAATTTTTTCGATCAACTTGCCCAGCACAATGAAGCCGGAATTGGAATACACGAAGCGCTCCCCAGGTGTTTGAAATGCAAGCGGCATGTCTGTTACCAGCGCCATTACTTTGTCAAGACTGGTGAGTTCCAGCAATTTTCCGATATACTCCGGGTGTTCCATATAACTGGTCAAACCCGAGGAATGCGTGAGCAGGTGATGAATCGTGATCTTGTCACCATTCGGAATGTGGTAATCCGCCAGATAGGTATTGATCGGAGCGTTTAGTTTTACCTTACCCTGCTCTGCCAATTGAAGTACCATGGTGGATGTAAACATCTTACCCATCGAGCAAATATTGAAACGAGTATCCATCTGATTTGCAATCCGCTTATCGGAATCGGCATCACCGTAAGCTTTTTCAAAAAGGATTTTGTCGCCTTTGGCAACCAAAACCGTGCCGGCAAAGTACTGGTTTTCAACGTATTGCTGCACAAGGTTGTCAATCTGTTGCGCGATTTCCTGCGCGGACAAGCTCAGGGCGCACACCAGGGCTACGAATAAAAGGGTGATTTTTTTCATAAGTCAGATTTTTTTCTTTATCTGACACAAATACGAAAGCTTTCGTTGCAATTTTCTGATCGCATGAATATGTTAGGTGCCGAATAAAATGACCGGAGCTTTTTAAAAAACAGGCTGGACTTCTAAAATAGAAAAAACAATTTCAATCCCTTAAAAGTAGAATTTATTTATAATATGATTTTCTACCTCTGACGAACTAATCGAGTAATTTTTCCTTGATAGCTTTGAGAATGGCTTCTGTCTTGGAATTGACTTGCAGCTTGTCGTAAATGCTGCGAATGTGCGAACGCACTGTGTCAATGCTGATATCAAGTTCATCAGCGATGAGTTTGTAGCTATAGCCTTTCATCAGGCCGCGCAGAATGTCCAGCTCACGAGGCGAAAGGTGATAATCGGCACTTTGGCTTTTGGGTTGTTGCTGAAAGAACTGAATTACCTTACGAGCCACATTCGCCGTCATGGGCGAACCACCTTCATATACGTCGAATATTGCCTGAATAACCTCAGACGGCGGGGTATGTTTGAGCAGGTAACCGCTTGCGCCGTTGCGAATCGCCTGGAAAATCCGGTCTTCATCATCAAATACGGTAAGCATCACCACCTGGATTTGGGGCGAGATGGATTTCACTACCAATGTGGCTTCGATACCGGTAACGCCGGGAAGATCGATATCCATGAGCACTACATCAGGTTGTAGGGTCAAGATTTGATCCTTGATGCGCATACAATCGCCAAAAGAACCCAACAACTCCAGCTCGGGTGTTGCCTGGATAAGAAAGGTCATACCTTCGCGCAAATCGCGGTTGTCCTCGTAAATGATAACTTTGATCGTTTTTTCCATATTACCTGCAAAAGTACGCCTAAAATTGCCCATGCGTAATAGCATTTTAATGTGAAACAGTTATTAAGATTGAATGCAGGATTTATGGTGCAGTGCATTATACAAAATTTGTAAATGACTCTGAAGCCTAAAATTATAATTTTACATTCAATTGAATCCTGGTGCCCAGGCCTGTACTGCTTTCTATCCTGAAATCTCCTCCGATCTCCGAGGCACGTTTGCGCATATTGGTCAAACCGTGACCCCGCTCTATATCCTGTTCATCGAAGCCACTCCCATTGTCTTCAATCGTCATGCGTAATTGATTTTTAACCAACTCAATATAAAGCATTACCTGAGTGCAATCCGAGTATTTCGCCGCATTATTCACCGCTTCTTTAAAAATCAGGTAAACGTTGCGTCGCTGCCCAATACTCAGTCGCGCCGAACGAAAACTTTCTGATACCTGCACCTTAAATTCCATGCCCCTGGTTTCCAGTATTTTGAGTCCAAACTGGCGCATCCTGGTAACCAAATCATCCAGCTGGTCATTTTTGGTGTTAATAGCCCAAATAATATCCTGCATAGATTCCGACAAAGTGGCGGCGCTTTCGCTGATTCGCTGCAAAATGGGCGATACTTCCGGATTGGCAACCTTAGAACGTGCAAATTCACTAAAAAACCGGATACTACTTAAGGTAGAGCCCATGTCATCATGCAAATCCCGGGCGATGCCCTCCCGGATCGAATCCAGCCGCTGCCGTTGCTGCTGCCGGTAAATTAATACCCCCCCTGCCAGGCTACCCGCCAACAAAACCAGCAGTACCGAAAAATACCAGGTTTCCCGAAAAGGCGGAATCACCTCTACGCTCAAAGATGCGCCCAGGTCATTCCAGACGCCGTCGTTGTTGGAAGCCCGCACCCTGAAAGTATAATTGCCACCGTCCAGGTTGGTGTAAGTAGCCATGGACTGATCCGTGAACACCCAATCAGGGTCAAATCCCTCCAGTTTGTATGCATAGCGGTTCTTTTCGGGCTGGCTGTAATTCAGCGCGGCAAAGCTTATGCTAAACACATTTTCATTGGGTCGCAATACCAGTTTTTCTTCAGGATTAAAAATACGCTCCTTGTTGAGCACGGTGAATCCGGTGAACACGATCTTCGGAGGCACCTGATTATGAGCGGTTTGAGTCGGATTGAAATAATTGAACGCATTCTGAAAACCGATAAAAATCTCCCCGTTGTCGGTCATGCAAAAACCGTCGGTGAGGCTGTTGCCAAACAAGCCATCTCGCTTGTCAAACCATTCCAGCGCATTCCTTTCAGGGTCAAGGCGATACAAAAGATTGGTGGTCGCCAGCCAAACGATGCCGTTTCCGTCTTCAATTACATTAAAAATATGCTCACTTTTTAAGCCATCCTCGTAGCCGAATTTCCGAATCACTCTACCGGAAGTATCCATTTGAATCAAGCCCTCCACCGTAGCCACCCAAACCCGACCGCTCTTCCCCAGAAAAAGTCCGTCGCTCCTGTATCGGTCGGGTAGTGCTCTGCCGCGCAGATAGCGCGATTCGCCCGTTTGGGGATCGAAGATAAAAACCCCCGCATGCGTGGCTATCCAAAGCCGGTGCTGTTCATCTTCCTGAATTTTGGTGATGTACCCGGTGGTCTTACCTACTTCCTCCGGCTTGAAAAATGGCACTTTTTTAATTTGACGCGTTTGGGGATCATATCGAAATAAACCATCATAATTGGCGCCAATCCAAACCATTCCTGCGTGATCGACCGTCACCGAAAGCGCCTTGTTAAAAACAAAAGGATAATTCATAAACCCGGTGACAAACTCAGCCTTGCCTGTAAGTGGCCGATAAACAGTCATTCCGCCGGCTGTCGCAATATATAAAGTACCCTGGGCATCCTGTGCAATATCAAATACTTCATTGTTGAAAGCACCGTCGGCTCTGGGCGGCATAAACCGAAAGGAATTTTCACGGCGATTCCATTCGAACAGTCCTGTCCCCCAAACCGCCACCCAATATTGCTGCCCGCTGGGATCGAGCCGGTTATTCAGCACCGAAGAGACAAAACTGAACTGGGTAAATTCTTTTTCAATCGGAACCAACGCCCGGCGAAACCGGCTTGATTTGGGGTCATATTTCTCCACGCCGCCAAACTCGGTTGCCATCCATACAATTCCTGTAGCGGAATCTTTATAAAAGCTTTTCACCAAAAAGCCGTTGTGGCTGTAAGCTTCGCGCGGGTTGGGCGTCATGCGGTAAGTTTTATGCTCATGCGGATAATACACATTCAGTCCGTCGAGCCCTCCTGCAACCCAAAAAAATCGCTTCCCTTCTGCATCCTGGTCGCCCAAAATTTCTACCGTGATCGTGTTTCCGTCGGGAAAGTCTTCAAATGCATCCAGCGATTCGTTGTAGCGAAACAAACCAAGCCCCCAGCTGCCGCACCAGATATTGCCTTTTTCATCTTCGTATAATTTGCCGACATCCACGCCCGGCCGCATGCCTTTTATATTGCCAAAATGGTATTGAAATGTACCTTTCTGAGGATAAAAACGATATAAAGCGGTTTGTACACCTACCCAAAACCGACCTTTGCTGTCCAAAAAAATATCCCCTGGACTCAGAATATTATCCGGATTGGCAAATCGCTGCATTTCCCGGGTTTGCAAATCAATTTTAACCAGATAGCCATAGCAACCAAACCAGCCGTAGCCCTCTTTATCAATAACCATCCGGCTTACGCCTTCATTGCTCAGGATCTGGTCCAAATGCTCTGGCATTTTAATCAGCTCAAAGGTCTGTTTTTGGGAGTCAAACCTGCACAAACCCGAGTTGGTAGCCAGCCAAAGCGCACCATCGGCAGCTTCCGTAATGCCTAAAATACTATTGTCTGGCAGGGAATTCGGATTTTTAGGATCATGCAGGTACACCTTGAAGGTATGCCCGTCAAAACGATTGAGCCCGCCGGATGTGCCAAACCACATAAACCCCTCGCGATCTTTGAGTATACTGCGCACTTCATCGTGTGAAAGCCCCTGGTCGGTGGTATAATGAACCAGCGAAATAGCATCGGGCTGCGCAAGAGTACGCAAGGTCACAAGGCAGATGGACAATATAAAAAAACTATAGTGTCTGATATTCATGTCATTGCACGCTATTTCACCCTGCAAGTTAAGAACAGTTATGAAATTGTGATTCATAATTTTTATTCGCCCAAAAGGGAAATCCCCATTTTTCTTTCCAAAGCCCTGGCCAAATTTGGCGATATAGCAAAACCTTTCCTATTTTAACACCCGGAAAACCTATAAACACCTGATATGAATCTACTTCCTGCTATTTCAATTCTAATTGTGCTTGCCGCTCTCTTTGGCTATGCAAACGTCCGGTTTCTGAAGCTACCAACCACCATCGGTCTGATGATCATTTCAATCGTTTTTTCATTGGGAATGCTGCTTGTCGGCTATTTTCAGCCACAAGTCATCGAACTGGAGACCGAACTGGTACGGGAAATTGATTTTCAAAAACTCCTGATGGACGGTATGCTGAGCTTTCTGCTCTTTGCCGGGGCTTTGCACGTGAATTTCGGGCAGCTAAAACAGCAAAGACTGCCCATTATTCTTTTTGCTACGCTTGGTGTGTTGATGTCGACGTTTCTGGTGGCGGGTATGATGTATGGCGTGTTTTCCATGTTGGGGCTCACCGTACCTTTTATTTTCTGCCTGCTTTTTGGGGCATTGATCTCTCCCACTGATCCGATCGCGGTACTTGGCATTCTCAAAAAAGCCGGCGCGCCGGAAAAACTGGAAACCAAGATTGTCGGGGAAAGCCTCTTCAACGATGGCATCGGCGTGGTGGTTTTTGCCACTATTTATCAACTGGCGCGGGCCAGCAACCAGGAAATCGAGTTTGGTGAAATCGCCTTTCTATTTCTTGAAGAAGTCGGCGGCGGCATTGTGCTGGGTTTAGCCTTGGGGTATATAGCTTTTCAGTTGATGCGACGCATCGACGATTATGAAGTGGAGGTGCTGATCACATTGGCGGTAGTAATGGGCGGGTATTTGCTTGCAAGCCAATTGCATTTCTCTGGTCCCTTGGCTATGGTGGTAGCGGGTATTATGATCGGGCACGAGCGATTCCGCACTTCTGCTATGTCGGAAATTACCGAAACCTATGTTGATAAATTCTGGGAACTGATTGATAATCTGCTGAATGCAGTGCTTTTTGTGATTATTGGTTTGGAAATTGTCATCCTTACATTCGAAGGGAATTACCTGTTTGCCGGCTTGTTGGCCATCCCGGTGGTACTGTTGGCGCGCTTTATTTCGCTGTCTTTGCCGATCGCTATTTTCAAAAAAAAGTTGGATTTCGTACCCAATACGGGGCTCATTATGACCTGGGGCGGACTGCGCGGCGGCATTTCCATTGCACTGGCGCTTTCTTTGACGAGCGCTATGCCCAGAGATTTGATCCTGACCATTACCTATACGGTGGTCGTTTTTTCGATTGTTGTACAAGGCCTGACCGTGGGAAATGTGGTACAAAGAATTGTGCCAAAACAAAAACCCTCGTGAGTAAATACCCACGAGGGCTAGTGCCATGGACAAGTCAATCTATCTTAGAAAGGCAAAACGCCCTTGATTTCTACGTCCAGTGAAACTTGAGCATTGGCAGCCACGCTGATGCTATTCAGGTCAAGATTACCAATCAGATCGAGCAACAAAGCACCCTTGATCTCGAGTTTGCCGTCGTTGTTGGTATCTTCATAACCGATAAACTCCAGCTCGTAATCACCCTCCTCCAGGAAGGAAAGATTATAGCTGCCATCGCTGGCCACCACATCGCTCGTGATCGCATTTACAAAACGAATACCGCTCGAACCCTGAGGTTGTGCTTCCGACTCGCTGTAAGTGCCTTTTTTGTAAGCATACACCACGATCCGAGAGCCGGCCTGGCTTTGATTGGTTACTTTACCTTTGATCGAACCCGCTTTTGCCTTGGCTACCAGGCGAGTGGTGGCATTCATTTCATTGTCGGTGACAAAAGAATAATCGGAGGAACTACTGCCATTGCTGTAAGTCACAGCTTTACGCACATCAAAATCGAGTACCAGGTTGGTCTTGTCTTTTTCGGTGACCTGGAAAACGCCGTTGATATTGACTGTATTCGACACATTACCGCTGCCTTTCAGAGCATGTTTGGTACCGTCGTTGGTCAGCACGTAACAGCCCGGCGCATTGCCATTCTGATCGCTGTCGTAATCAAGCACCAACTCTACATCGCTGTAGGTACCCGCTACCAGATCGGCTGAACCTAGACCTTTAACCTTCCCATTCTGGTAAGCCAGCAAATCAATGGTTTGTTTGCCTTCAAAATATTCAATGATTTCGCCATTCACGCGGATCGCGGTGACGGTCACAAAAACACTTTTGACCTCGACATCATCGATGGGAGCATCGGTGATCTCAAACCGTACATTACCTTCCGAGGTGGAAGTGTCATCGTCGTTACATTTTGCAAATAAGAAGATTGTTGCAAACAGAAGCACGTAGCTCCTGAAGGATAATTTCAGGGACTTCATAATGATAGAAAATTTTTGGATTTAAGAATTCGTGTTTACAAAATCGCAGTATGACTGCATTTAATTTGAAACCTGTTGAGCTGGGGAAATTGTTGCTCTATGTGTCTGGGGAAATTCGTCTTCAAAACGGCGGCGCCGAAAAGATTATTTTATTCAAAACAAAAAAAGCGCAATTTTAACAATTACACCTTTTTCATTTACTTAGAAATCAAATCTTTACAAAAAAGATTTGATTTTTTCTTTATTTGGACTTCAGACTCATCTTGATCGTGTTCCACTCCTGCTCGGCCTTTTGAAAAGTTTCCCGAACCTTGGGGCGAATTTTGCGCCATTCTACCTCGGATGCATCTTCAAAATCTTGAAGTGTATCCTGCAGTTTTTTTCGGTGCAGCTTCAGCCGGTTGATTTCTTCCACAACCTCGGGGTCTTTATTATTCTCACTAGTAAATTGAGCCAGATTCATAATATTTTCTTCTATATCATTTAGTAGGGAGGTATATTCCTGTAAAAATTCTTGTTTCGATTCGATAGCTCTCATTGTACATGTTAAATTTTATGGCAAATTATTTACTACACATTATAAAAACGGGTGAAAATTTAATTTTCATGATTGTTTTCTACCTCGCGTAATTTGATCCAGGTTTGCACGGCTGTCAATGCAACAGGAATCGCCTGGAGCAGCCAGTGGGTTTTGGAGGACTCTTCTTTAGCGGCACGTTCCTGCCCGTTGGAATCATCGTCCGAGGCTAGCCAATTGCGCACGCCTACGGTTGTCAATCCAAGCGCTGCGGCCGGAAGGGCGACCCTTTTCAGGGCAAAATCGGTGACCAGTTTCCTGGAATTGCCCAGGCTCTTGACAAAAGCATGTTTGGTCACTTCCATCTGAAGCTTCAGTTTTTCTTTTTCTTTTTGCAATTGCGCTAATGTATTGATTTCTTTTTTCATATTACGGGGTCTCTTGTCATCCAAGAATAGATTTAAGAATAAACGATAAAACGGGGTTTGTAACGAGTTGTCTTCGAAAAATTAAAAAGATAATCATAACGACTAAATAGATACCGGCCACAAATAAAAAACCGAGCGCATTGGAAGCCCACAAGCTCCCCAGATACAGCGCGCCTGCCACCGAAAGCAGCAAAAGCACTACCGTAACAAAGAGGACAACTGCCACCGTTGTGACGACAGTTGCCATTGCCTTGGACAGACGCTCGGCA
>CAZGAU010000115.1:13122-17531 GCA_964523725.1 uncultured Saprospiraceae bacterium | reverse complement strand
AAAACAAAAACCCCCTCCGATTTGCATCGAAGGGGGTTCGTATTTTCCAAAACTAACTTGTTCGTTATTATATCATGATTTTAGGATCATGATTAGAATTCATCTTCTACTTCTTCGTATTGTGCGTGGCGGGCTTCGTACTCTGCCTGTGCATCTTTATGCGCTACAAAGAGCGTATCATATTCGCGCAAGCCGGTACCAGCCGGGATTCGCTTACCAACGATCACGTTTTCTTTCAAACCGTTCAGCTCGTCCTTCTTCGCAGCCACCGCCGCTGTGCTCAGTACTTTGGTCGTTTCCTGGAACGAAGCCGCTGAAATCCAGCTATCCGTACCCAGAGACGAACGTGTAATACCTTGCAGCATCGAGCTGGAAGTCGCAGCCACCGCATCGCGGTATTCCACAAGCTTCTTGTCGTTACGCTTCAGGAAGGAATTTTCCTCACGCAACTGACGCAGCGTCACCAGCTGACCCGCCTTGAGCTTGCTGGAATCACCCGGTTCGGTCACCACTTTCTTATCGAAAATCCAGTCGTTTTGTTCTACGAAGTCATATTTTTCAACGGCTTCACCTTCCAGGAAAGACGTATCTCCCGGATCTTCAATCATTACGCGGCGCATCATCTGACGTACAATGATCTCGATGTGCTTGTTGTTGATCGTGATACCCTGCGAGCGGTAAACCTCTTGAACACCATTCACCAGGTAAGTCTGCACTGCAAACGGGCCTTTGATACCCAAGATATCCTTCGGCGCGATCGCGCCATCAGATAGCGGTGTAGCGGCCCGCACAAAGTCACCATCCTGCACCAGAATGTGCTTGGATAGACCAATGAGATATTTATGCTTTTGGTCATCACGAGAAGTTACAATCACTTCGCGGTTACCACGCTTGATCTTGCCAAACGATACCACACCATCCACTTCAGAAACCACTGCCGGGTTGGTCGGGTTACGCGCTTCGAACAATTCCGTTACACGCGGCAGACCACCCGTGATATCCTGGATCTTACCGAGTTTACGTGGAATCTTGGCAATACGCTGACCGGCTTTCACTTCAATTCCATTTTCAATGGAGATATAGGAGCCCACCGGCAGGTTGTACAACTTCAATTCTTCACCGTCTTTCGATACGATCTTGATCGTTGGTACTTTTTTCTTATTTCTCGGTTCAATAATTACTTTTTCGGTATAACCGGTCTGATCGTCACGCTCTTCGCGGAACGTCACACCTTCTTCGATATCTTCGAACTTTGCCACACCCGGATATTCGGAAACGATAACCGCGTTGAACGGGTCCCATTCGCAGATCGTCTCACCGCGCTTCACTTCCTGTCCTTCGATCACATACAAGGTAGCGCCGTAAGGCACGTGGTGCGAAGCCAGTTGCTTGTTGTTATTCGGATCCACGATACGCACTTCACCGGTACGGGAAAGCACTGTATTAATCTTATTACCCAATTCATCTTCGGATTCGGTAACCCGTAAGCTATCGAATTCAACCTTACCGGCAAACTTGGAAATGATCTCTGATTCTGTCTTGGATACCGATGCGATACCACCCACGTGGAAGGTACGCAGGGTCAGCTGAGTACCCGGTTCACCGATAGACTGAGCAGCGATGATACCTACAGCATCGCCTTTTTCAGCGATACGACCGGTAGCCAGGTTTTTACCGTAACACTTGGTACAAACACCGCGCTTGGTGTCGCAAGTAAGCACCGAGCGAATAGTCACAGTTTCCACGCCAACTTCCTCAATGTAATCAGCCATCTTCGCGTCGATATATTCGCCCGCTTTCAGGATCAGTTCATCATTCGCCGGGTTGTAAATATCGTGCAAAGTAAAGCGTCCTTCAATTCTGGAAGTCAGCTGTTCAATCACTTTCTCATTATCTTTCAAAGCTGAAGTCTCGATTCCACGCAAAGTCGCGCAATCTTCTTCCATGATCACCACGTCCTGGGCTACATCCACCAGACGACGCGTCAAATAACCCGCATCCGCTGTTTTCAAAGCCGTATCCGCCAAACCTTTACGCGCACCGTGCGTCGAAATGAAGTACTCCAATACCGACAGACCGTCCACAAAGTTCGCAAGGATCGGGTTTTCGATAATCGCTCCACCCGTATCACCGGATTTTCTCGGCTTGGCCATCAGACCACGCAGACCACACAGCTGCTTGATCTGCTGCTTGGAACCACGCGCACCGGAGTCAAGCATCATATACACAGAGTTAAAGCCCTGCTTATGTTCTGCAAGTTCCTTCATCAGCGTGTCCGTGATCTTATTATCGGCGTAGGTCCATTTATCGATAATCTGGTTGTAACGCTCGTTGTTGGTGATCAAACCCATGTTGTAGTTATCCCACACTTCATCCACTTCCGATTGCGCTTCTTCCAGCATGTTCTGCTTGATACTCGGGGTAATCAGGTCACCCAGGTTGAACGACAAACCACCTTTAAACGCCCACATAAAGCCCATCTCCTTGATTGAGTCAAGGAAGTCAGCTGTTACACGGAAATTCGTACGGCGAATTACGTCGCCGATGATCTTCTTCAGGTTCTTCTTGGTCAGCAACTGGTTGATATATGGTACGGTTTCCGGCACTACTTCATTAAAAAGTACCCGACCGGTCGTCGTTTCAATTACTTTCTTCACCAGTTTGCCATCTTCATCTTCCACTCTGGCTTTTACCTTGACCACAGCGTGCAGGTCGAGTTTGCCTTCGTTATAAGCGATAAGCACCTCTTCAGCCGAGTAGAAGGTACGACCTTCTCCCTTCACTTTGATCGTATCGGTAGAGCGTTTTTCTTTTGTAATATAATACAAGCCCAATACCATGTCCTGAGATGGCAGCGTAATCGGCGAACCATCCTGCGGGTTGAGCATATTGTGTGAAGACAGCATCAGCACCTGTGCTTCCAGAATAGCAGCCTGACTCAGGGGCACGTGCACCGCCATCTGGTCACCGTCAAAGTCGGCGTTGAACGCACCGCATACCAGCGGGTGCAACTGAATTGCCTTACCTTCGATCAATTTGGGCTGGAATGCCTGGATTGACAAGCGGTGCAGCGTCGGAGCACGGTTGAGCAATACCGGGTGTCCTTTCAAGATATTTTCCAGGATTTCCCAGATCACCGGATCTTTACGATCCACCAGCTTCTTGGCAGATTTTACGGTTTTTACAATTCCGCGTTCAATCAACTTTCTGATAATGAACGGCTTGAACAATTCCGCCGCCATTCCTTTCGGGATACCACACTCGTGCAGTTTCAGGGTCGGACCAACCACGATCACCGAACGACCGGAGTAATCCACACGCTTACCGAGCAGGTTCTGACGGAAACGTCCTTGCTTACCTTTCAGAATATCGCTCAGAGACTTCAATGCGCGACCACCTTCGGCTTTCACCGCGTTGGACTTACGCGAATTATCAAACAGCGAATCTACCGCTTCCTGCAACATCCGCTTTTCATTACGCAGGATCACCTCCGGCGCTTTGATTTCCAGCAGACGCTTCAAACGGTTGTTTCTGATGATTACCCGACGATATAAATCGTTCAAATCGGAACTTGCGAATCGACCACCATCCAGTGGCACCAAAGGGCGCAATTCTGGCGGCACAACTGGCAAATATTGAATCACCGTCCATTCCGGACGGCTATTGGCAATCGTTAAACCTTCGCGGAAAGCTTCCACAACGCGCAGACGCTTCAAGGCTTCTGACTTACGCTGCTGCGAAGTTTCATTGGCAGCCTGGTGGCGCAGGTCGTATGACAATTGATCCAAATCGAGGCGCATCAGCATATCACGGATGGCTTCGGCTCCCATACGGGCGATAAATTTATTCGGATCGGAATCGTCGAGCATCTGGTTATCCTGTGGCAATGTTTCCAGCATTTCCAGGTATTCTTCTTCCGAAAGCAAATCACCTTCGGTGACACCATCCACACTTTTCACACCGGACTGAATAACGACATAACGCTCGTAGTAAATGATCGATTCCAGTTTTTTGGAAGACTGACCGAGCAAATAACCGATTTTATTCGGCAGGGATTTGAAAAACCAGATGTGTACTACTGGTACCACTAGCTTGATGTGTCCCATGCGCTCACGACGAACTTTCTTCTCCGTCACTTCCACACCGCATCGGTCACACACAATCCCTTTGTAGCGAATCCGCTTGTATTTACCACAATAGCATTCATAGTCTTTCACGGGACCAAAGATCCGCTCGCAGAAAAGACCATCACGCTCCGGCTTGTAAGAACGATAGTTAATGGTTTCTGGCTTCAATACCTCACCATAAGAGCGCTCCAGAATTTCATCCGGCGACGCAAGGCTGATAGTGATGCTATCAAAGTCCTGCTTTTGAACCTGTTGACTATTCTTTTTAAAAGGCATATTTTG
>CAZGAU010000115.1:0-13022 GCA_964523725.1 uncultured Saprospiraceae bacterium | reverse complement strand
TTGATGTCGTCCGATTTGATCGTAAGCAACTCCTGCAGGATGTTGGATGCACCGAATGCTTCGAGCGCCCAAACCTCCATTTCACCGAAACGCTGACCACCAAACTGCGCCTTACCACCCAGCGGCTGCTGCGTGATGAGTGAGTATGGACCGATCGAACGTGCGTGCATCTTATCGTCCACCATATGCGACAACTTGAGCATGTAAATCACACCCACGGTAGCCTGCTGGTGGAAGCGGTCACCCGTCTCGCCATCGTACAGATAAGTTTGACCCAAGTCAGGCAAACCAGCTTTTTGTACAATTTCTGCAATATCATCACGGGTAGCACCGTCGAAGATAGGCGTAGCAAACTTTACGCCCAGCTTTTCGCCAGCCCAGCCAAGTACGGTTTCAAAAATCTGACCGAGGTTCATACGCGAAGGTACACCCAGCGGGTTGAGCACGATATCTACGGGTGTACCGTCTTCCAGGAACGGCATATCTTCCGAACGCACAATTCTGGAAACAATACCCTTGTTACCGTGACGACCGGCGAGTTTATCACCTACCGATAGCTTACGCTTCTTCGCCATATAAACTTTTGCCAGTTTCAATACACCGGCCGGAAGTTCATCACCAATACTTATGTTGAATTTCTCACGCTTGTAGCGACCTACTTCCTCGTTAACCTTAATACTATAGTTGTGCAATAGACGCGCAATCTGCTCATTCGTAGCTGGTTCGTTTGTCCAATTGCTATAATCAATAGTTGTATAATCCAATTCCCGCAGCAATTCCTGGGTAAACTTCGTTCCTTTCGGAATCGCCGGTTCACCGTAGATACTCTTCACACCCTGTGAAATTTTGTCTTTCACCAGGATTAACATCTTGTCAATCAGGATGGTCTTGAGTTCATTCAATTCTATCTTATGCTGGTCATCGAGTTTGTCCAGAACAGTTTTTTCTTCACCTTTCTGCACTTTATCCTTCTTTGCACGAGCAAACAACTGCTTGTCGATCACGATACCACTGGTAGAAGGGGGTGCCTTCAGAGATGCATCTTTCACATCGCCGGCTTTGTCACCAAAGATGGCACGCAAAAGTTTCTCTTCCGGGGTCGGATCGGATTCACCTTTCGGCGTAATCTTACCGATTAGAATATCACCTTCCTTGATCCATGCGCCAACGCGAATAATACCATTTTCATCCAAATCCTTGGTCGCGTCTTCGCTCACGTTTGGAATATCATTGGTCAATTCTTCTTCACCCAATTTGGTATCACGCACATCCAGTTCGAAGTGCTCAATATGAATTGAAGAGAAAACATCTTCCCGAATAACACGCTCAGAAAGTACTATAGCATCCTCGAAGTTGTAACCTTTCCATGGCATAAAAGCCACTTTCAGGTTTTGACCAAGTGCCAGTTCGCCTTTCTCGGTTGCATAACCGTCGCAAAGGATTTGCCCTCTGTTTACACGGTCACCGCGGCGCACGATCGGGCGCAGGTTGATACAAGTACCTTGGTTGGTGCGCAGGAACTTCGTCAGCACGTAGCGCTTGCGGTTATCTTCAAAAGAAACCAACTGTTCTTCTTCGGTACGATCGTAACGAATGATGATTTCGTTGGCATCTACGTATTCTACGACACCGTCGCCTTCGGCGTTGATCAGCATGCGGGAGTCTCGCGCCACTTTACCTTCCAGACCGGTACCTACAACCGGAGAGCTTGGGCGGATCAGCGGCACTGCCTGACGTTGCATGTTGGAGCCCATCAAGGCACGGTTAGCGTCATCGTTTTCAAGGAACGGAATCAGAGAAGCCGACACACCTACAATTTGATTAGGTGCAACGTCCATGAATTCCAGTTCATCTGGCGTCAATACCGGGAAATCACCATGTTCCCGTGATTTGACACGATCATTTTCAAAATTACCGGATTCATCGATCGGGGCGTTTGCCTGAGCGATTTTACTGGTATCTTCACCTTCCGCAGACAGGTAGATCACATCGCTTTCCACTTCTACCCGACCTTCGGTTACACGACGATACGGCGTTTCAAGGAAGCCCATTTTGTTGATCTTCGCGTGTACGCAAAGTGTAGAAATCAGACCGATGTTTGGACCTTCCGGCGTTTCAATCGTACAGAGACGACCATAGTGCGAATAGTGAACGTCACGAACCTCAAAACCTGCACGCTCGCGCGACAGACCACCAGGTCCCAGTGCCGAAATACGACGCTTGTGCGTGATTTCCGACAACGGGTTGGTTTGATCGAGGAACTGTGACAATTGGCTCGTACCGAAGAAAGAGTTGATCACCGAAGACAAAGTCCGCGCATTGATCAAATCCATCGGCGTAAATACCTCATTATCACGTACGTTCATACGTTCGCGAATGGTACGCGCCATACGCGCCAAACCCACACCAAACTGTGCATACAATTGCTCGCCTACTGTACGTACCCGACGGTTGCTCAAGTGGTCGATATCATCCACCTCCGCCTTCTGATTCATCAGGCTCACGAGGTATTTTACAATAGCGATGATATCCTCCTTGGTCAACACCAGCACATCCTCTGAGCTGTTTAGCTCCAGCTTGCGGTTGATTTTATAACGACCTACTTCCCCGAGGTTGTAACGCTTATCGGAGAAGAAGAGCTTGTCAATAATACCACGTGCCGTTTCTTCATCGGGGGGGTCTGTACCCCGCAATTGGCGGTAAATATAGGTCACCGCTTCAATCTCCGAACTGGTCGGGTCTTTCTGCAGTGTATTATAGATAATAGAATAATCCTGATCAATTTCTTCTTTTTGAAGGATCACAATGTCGACTTCCGCTTGAAGAATTGCCTCAATGTTCTCTTCATCCAACACTACGTCGCGCTCGAGAATAATCTCATTACGTTCGATGGTGACCACTTCACCCGTATCTTCATCCACGAAATCTTCCGTCCAGCTACGCAGCACGCGAGCCGCGAGTTTACGACCGATGCTGGCTTCCAGATCTTCCCGAGTTGCAGGTACTTCATCTGCTAGATCGAAAATATCCAGAATTGCCTTATCAGAATCGTAGCCGATACCGCGCAACAATGTTGTTACAGGGAATTTCTTCTTGCGATCGATATAAGCATACATCACCGTGTTGATATCAGTAGCAAATTCCATCCAAGCGCCCTTAAACGGGATTACTCTGGCCGAATAGATTTTCGTTCCATTCGGGTGGAAAGTCTGACCGAAAAATACCCCTGGAGAGCGATGCAATTGAGAAACGATTACCCGTTCAGCGCCGTTGATCACAAAAGTACCTTTTGGCGTCATGTAGGGTATGTTACCCAAGAACACGTCCTGCACAATTGTCTGGAAGTCAATATGTTCCTCGTCATTACAGGACAATCGCAGCTTGGCTTTGAGCGGTACGCTGTAGGTCAAGCCCCGTTGCATACATTCCTCTATGGTATAGCGCGGTGGGTCTATGTAATAATCCAAGAATTCAAGTACAAAAATGTTTCTCGCGTCCGTGATAGGGAAATTTTCCTGGAACACCTTATAAAGTCCTTCATTCATACGATTCTCAGGAGTTGTTTCCAACTGGAAAAACTCCTGGAAGGACTTTATTTGTATTTCAAGCAAATCAGGGTACGGAGAGGGGAGTTTAATTTTGCCGAAGCGCACTCTTTTATCTTCAGCGTTGATTACCTTACCGTTTGACGTCATTTGCGATAGATATTTATATAGTTACCGGTATTTGAAATCTTTTTTTCAACTACCAAGTGATATGGTTATAATACCCGTTAACTCGTAAAAAGTTCAAAAAGTTCAGAAGTTATCTTAGACGACGATAGGCTTAGCCTGTTGCTATGCAACTTGCTAAGCCTTCTCGCTACCAAAAGCCCGTGTCGTTAATGTTGATTCCCAAATATATCGGGGCTTTTAGCGTGATTCAATTTCTACTTCAGTTCGACTTCAGCGCCTGCTTTTTCCAAAGCTGCTTTTACATTCTCAGCTTCTTCCTTTGCAACACCTTGCTTCAGTACGGTTGGGGCTCCATCCACCATTTCTTTGGCTTCTTTCAATCCCAAACCGAGCAGGTTTTTCACTTCCTTCACGACATTCAGTTTCTGAGCGCCTGCCGAAGTCAGTACGACATCGAATTCCGTCTTTTCAGCAGCGGCAGCAGCACCTCCGTCGCCTCCTGCACCAGGAGCAGCAACAGCCACAGCTGCAGCAGCGGGCTTAATACCGTAGTCTTGTTCCATGATGTTGGTCAATTCAACAACATCTTTGATTGAGAGATTAGCCAGCTGTTCCGCAATAGCTTTCAGATCTGCCATTTTGATAATTTTTTAAAAGTTTCAAATAAAAGTTAACGCTTTATGGTGCGTTGAGCTTGGAAGCCTTAGTTTGTTAAGTTGACAGTCACAATTTACAGTTGATAAACTGGCTTACTGGTAACTGCCAGCTATAATCACTCGCCGCGCTCTTCCAGCGCTTTGAGCAAGCCCATCAGATTGCCACCGCCTGATTGCAGAGAGCCAAGAATATTGGCACCTGGTGCATTGAGCAGACCCAGCAAATCGCCAAGCAATTCATCTCTCGATTTCAGCTTGGTGAGGGCATCTAATTGTTCGTCACCAATGTAAACTGCTGTATCAATGTATGCAGCCTTTACCAGCGGGCGTTCTTTGTCACCCCGGAATTCCTTGATCAGACGTGCCGGTACATTAGCAACTTCTGCAAACATTACTGCTGTTGGGCCACTCAGCGCCTCATACAGTGGTTCGTAGTTTTTATCTTCAGGAGCAGCTTCGAGGGCTTTCCGGACGAGCGTATTTTTCAATACCTTCATCTCAACGCCTTTTTCGTGGCACAATCTCCGCAGTTTATTTACTTGTTCAACGGTCAACGTCGAAGAATCAGTGATATAGAAGAACGGATTATTCTCAAATTTCACCTTCAATTCTTCAATAACCGCAGTTTTTTCTTCTCTGGTCATTGCCTTTTAAATTTTTCAGACGTTAACGATTTATTGAACAGACTTGGCATCCAACTTAATACCCGGACTCATAGTACTAGCCACCGTAACTGATTTCATGTAAGTACCTTTGGCCGAAGCCGGCTTCATTTTCACAAGTGTAGAAAGCAATTCATGAGCATTGCCGACTAATTGTTCCGGAGTAAAGGAAACCCTGCCTATTGAAGAGTGAATAATCCCTGCTTTATCCACACGGAAAGAAATTTTACCGCCCTTCACCTCTTTTACAGCTGCAGCTACATCCTGAGTAACCGTGCCTGTCTTGGGGTTTGGCATCAATCCGCGGGGGCCGAGAATACGACCAATCTTACCTACCTGCGCCATTACCTGTGGCATTGCCACAACTACATCTACGTCCGTCCAGCCACCTTGAACCTTGGCGATCAGATCGTCTAATCCGACGTAATCAGCGCCGGCAGCTTTTGCTTCTTCTTCTTTGTCAGGTGTGCACAAAACCATGACGGTTTTCGTTTTACCTGTACCGTGTGGGAGTGAAACCGTACCGCGAATTGCCTGGTCTGCTTTACGTGGGTCAACGCCCAAACGAATATGCAAATCAACCGAAGCATCAAAACCGGCGGTATTCACTTCTTTTACCAGCGCCATCGCTTCTTCAAGCTGGTAGTGTTTCGTACGATCTACCTTTTTGTTGGCGGCGGCGCGCTTCTTGCTTACTTTTGCCATTTTGTAAAATATTTTGAGGTAATAACATTCCGATCCAAAGATCAGAACTCCCTACCAATTAAAAAGATGTTAGACATTAGACTTTGGATATCAGGCTTTTCCGAAAAAAGCTTTTGAAGTCTAATGGCTAACTTCTATCGTCCAAAAAAAATTAGTTGTCACTGTCTTGTGATCCATCCCAGGGAGGCGTACCGGTTACATTCAAGCCCATACTTCTTGCCGTACCTGCGATCATTTTCATTGCCGATTCGATCGTAAATGCGTTCAAATCGGGCATTTTATTTTCTGCAATCGTGCGTACCTGATCCCAGGTTACAGAACCCACCTTTTTACGGTTCGATTCGTCAGAACCTTTCTTGATCTTGGCAGCTTCCAACAACTGGATCGAAGCAGGCGGCGTTTTGATAACAAAATCAAACGACTTGTCCTTATAAACGGAGATTACGACCGGTAAAAGTTGTCCGGGTTTGTCCTGCGTTGCGGCGTTAAAGCGCTTGCAAAACTCCATGATATTCAAACCCTTAGAACCCAATGCCGGACCAACCGGAGGCGCTGGGTTTGCCTGGCCGCCTCTTACCTGTAGTTTTACGTAAGTTTCTATTTCCTTTGCCATTTTGTAATCGCTTTAAAAACTCCTTGCTACCATCGCTCGCTTTAGGGAAGCATTCCACTTGCTGGAGAAGGATGTGGAAACTAAAGCCGCAAATCTCGCACGTTAAAAATTATTTATTATAGATTGTTGATATGTAATTATTTCAATTAAAAAATACTAAATAATTGACTATCAACAATTTTACCCTTGTTTTTCAACCTGCATGAAATTCAATTCAACCTCGGTACCTCTACCAAAGATTTTAACGATCACCTTCAGCTTCTTCTTTTCTTCGTTCACCTCCTGGATGTCGCCCACAAATTC
This sequence comes from uncultured Saprospiraceae bacterium, assembly GCA_964523725.1. Lineage (GTDB taxonomy): Bacteria > Bacteroidota > Bacteroidia > Chitinophagales > Saprospiraceae > JADJNW01. The sequence goes on along the minus strand of CAZGAU010000115.1, from coordinate 6,409 downwards.
ACTGAAAGGACCGTCAATAATTTTCACAGTTTCACCCACGATGAAAGGCTCAATAAGCGTTTCACCTGCGCCTTGCGAATCGTCCACTTTGCCAAGCATTCGGTTCGCTTCGCTTGCCCGCATGGGAATGGGGGTATTTTTGCCCAAAAAATGGATCACGTTCGGCACATTGGAGATCGTCTGCACTACCTCCGGGGTGAGCTTGGAAGGAATTGCTTCCAGCAAAATGTAACCCGGCAGGATATTGCGTTCAGAAATGACCTTTTTACCGTTGCGAATTTTATAGATTTTTTCCGTCGGCACGATTACCTGGGTGATAAAATCCTCCCATTCGGATTGTTTGATTTCAAATTCAATCCGCTCTTTGATTTTACGTTCCTTTCCGCTGATAACTCTCAGCGAATACCACCGCTTCTCCTCCGCCGACGACTCTGGTTGTCCCGGTTGTGACGACTGGAGGTTGTTTCCTTCGTCCGACATAATAAAAATATTAAAGCTTGTAAATCTGGCTCAAAACGCCATTAGAAATAACATCCATCAGGAATATCAGCAGTGCAAAAATGATGGAGGCAACTAATACAACGATGGTGCTGCTTTGAAGGTTGGCCCAAGTAGGCCAGGTTACCTTGTGTACCAATTCGTTATAACTTTCCGTCAAATATAATTTTATTCTTTCCATTATCTTGTAAATAAGCACGGGCGGCAGGAATCGAACCCGCAGCCTACGGTTTTGGAGACCGTCGCTCTACCAATTGAGCTACGCCCGTGTGTGGGAGAAGGATTAAGCAAGACGCAGCTCACTTAATCCCTCCGAATATCATTGTATCGAAACTAATACTATTCTAAAATCTCGGTAACCTGACCTGCACCTACCGTACGACCACCCTCACGGATAGCGAAACGGAGACCTTTTTCCATTGCGATGGTGTTCAGTAGCGTTACTTCCAGGGCTACGTTATCACCCGGCATTACCATTTCAACACCGTCAGGCAATTTGCAATCGCCGGTTACGTCTGTTGTACGGAAATAAAACTGAGGGCGGTAACCATTAAAGAATGGCGTGTGACGACCACCTTCTTCCTTGCTCAGTACGTACACCTCGCACTTGAATTTCTTGTGCGGCTTTACTGAACCAGGCTTGCAGATAACCATACCGCGCTTGATTTGCGTCTTTTCAATACCACGCAACAGCAGACCAGCGTTGTCACCAGCTTCACCACGGTTCAACAACTTACGGAACATTTCCACACCTGTAACCGTAGAAGTCAGCGGCTTTTGACCATCTGCCATCATACCTACGATTTCTACAGGATCGTTCACGTTGATCACACCACGCTCGATACGACCGGTAGCAACTGTACCACGACCCGTGATAGAGAATACGTCTTCAATCGGCATCAGGAACGGCTGATCGATCAGACGCTCCGGCTGAGGAATGTCCGTATCAACAGCAGCCATCAGGTCTCTGATAGCTTGTACGCCACCAGCATCACCTTCCAGTGCTTTCAAAGCAGAACCTTTGATAATAGAAGCGTTGTCGCCATCATATTCATATTGGCTCAACAGATCGCGAACTTCCATTTCAACCAGTTCCAACATTTCTTCATCATCAACAAGGTCAACCTTGTTCATAAAAACCACGATTTGAGGCACCCCTACCTGACGAGCAAGCAGAATGTGTTCGCGGGTTTGAGGCATTGGACCATCGGTAGCAGCCACCACAAGAATAGCGCCGTCCATCTGAGCAGCACCCGTTACCATGTTTTTCACATAGTCGGCGTGACCCGGACAGTCCACGTGAGCGTAGTGACGGTTAGCCGTTTCGTACTCTACGTGAGCCGTATTAATAGTAATACCTCTTTCTTTTTCTTCAGGCGCATTATCAATTGAATCGTAATCTTTTTTCTCGGCAAAACCATCCTGCGAAAGGACATAGGTAATCGCTGCAGTCAGCGTAGTTTTACCATGGTCTACGTGGCCGATCGTTCCGATATTGACGTGCGGCTTAGTTCTCTCGAATGTTCCCTTAGCCATCGGTAATAATTTTTATGTATAAAGTTTTGTTTAAATAATTGATTATATCTGCAATTATTTGGAGCTAATGATGGGAATTGAACCCATGACTCTCCCGACCTTGGTCGGGATGCTCTTCCCCTGAGCTACATCAACTTCAATTAAAATTCTTCTTTTCTTTTGCCCTGTTCTATGTTCAATTGGAGCCGGCGATAGGAATTAAACCCTCTTAGCCTCGGTCGGGATGCTCTGCTCCCTGGGCCGCTTCAACCCCAATATTAACTTCCTTATTATCACTCTTTTGTGAAAGCATAGAGCCAATGATGGGAATTGAACCCATGACCCCTTCCTTACCATGGAAGTGCTCTACCCCTGAGCTACATTGGCTGGTTACAGGATGTTGGAATATTGGTTATTTGAAATCGGACCTACTTTTCCACATCACAATTCTTACCAATATCAAATATCCAACATCCAATATCCAGCGTAGAGCGGGAGACGAGACTCGAACCCGCGACCCTCAGCTTGGAAGGCTGATGCTCTACCAACTGAGCTACTCCCGCATGTAATTAATCTTTCAAAATGCTCTCCGAATTCAATTATTCGGCTCTATTGTTTAAAGTAGTGGGGGTGATAGGATTCGAACCTATTCAGCCATAAGCAACAGATTTACAGTCTGCCCCGTCTCTCCAACTTCGGCGCACCCCCGGCGTATTTTTCGTATCGTCAGTGATCTGCGATCACTCTTTTTCTGCATGTTTGACCGTTTACCAGATTCAACTTGATAAACAATCAAGATATTTAAAATGAGCCAGCAGAGGGACTCGAACCCCCGACCAGCTGATTACAAATCAGCTGCTCTACCAACTGAGCTATGCTGGCATGTTGGATCGGGAAGTTCCCTAAACAGCCAATTTTGCAGAAAAAAAATACTGCTTTCAAACAACTTCAAACTGCTCTTTTCCAAAAGCGATTGCAAAGATATAACTTTTTACAGAAAGTAAAAATGTGTGGAAAAAAAATTTCGCATTTCGATTAAAAAACTATTGAACCCCTCCGAAAGTTCCTCTATGTCAAAATTGACGTAAATAACTTACCTTCCCTATTAAAGAGCGATTGTGTCTATCCAAATCCATCAGCGCACTTTCATTAAACACCAGATACAAAAACGACAAGGGCTTATACTCCCAACTCCCGCGAATATTCCAGCGCCCCTGCCCATCGAATGAATTGTACTGATAAAAAGCCGAAAGCTGCAAGCGCGGATTCGCCGCCAACCGCAGCCCACCGGTAACCAGATGTGCCGTTGCATCTTCCTCCAGCAGCCCAACATCTTCCAGATGGTTGTACTCATAATCCGCCGTCAGCGCAATACGCGGATCAGGCGCGAAGCGAATGCCGACACGCAGGGCTTGTCGCCTGCCATTGTAATAACCACCCCAATCATAGCGCAGCGAACCGGAAAACTGACGCGACTGGTCGCTGTTGAACCGGACGAACTGATTAAAGTAGAAATAGCGATCCTGCTCAATTTCCACACCGAGTGGCGCAAAATTGAAATTGATATTTTGCCAGGTAGGAAACAATGCCCATTCCAGGAAACTGCCATCCGTAAAAAAAAGATAAACCGGAAACAGGTATAAGTTCCCCTGTTGAAAATTGCCGGGATCGCTGGCATCATGGTAATAATTGACAAAAAAACCGGGGTCCCAGCGCCGGATCCAGGGAAGTTTTTTGGGACGCCAAATCCAGTAGCCGCCGGGGTTGTGCCAAATCACATTTCGTTGAAAAACAAAACCCATATCCGGGCGATAATCTGCACCGATAAAGCTGGTTATCCAGCCTGCGTAAAATTTGTTGCTGGTATAACCGGCAAAAATATTCCCCGCCAATCCAATGGAATCATTGGCATTATCTCTGGAAGCAGACAGCAAATAGGAAATGGTCAGTTCGTCTTTCGGGCGAATCAATCCATCCACCGAAAGGGTGGTATTATGACTTTCCTGAGCTCCCAGTTCACTGCTTGTTTCATCCATCCGATGGGTGAGCATCACCCCAATGTTATTTTGTGCGCCGTAGTTTTTCAAATAGCGCAGCACGGCAAAATTTGCACCGGCGGAGTTGTCCGTTTCGCGCTGATGGATGTATAACGCCGCCAATGCCCGATCTTCATTTCGGTCGGTGTAGCGCAGCCCAATATCAATCGGTGCAGGATCGGCATTAAATTCGCCTCGCAAACCAATGCGCCGGCTGAAAAAAGGCACGACCGAGCGCCCACCAGCGCCCGCCCAAATGCCTGAATTTTCCAGAAAAAATTGCCGCCGCTCTGGAAAGAAAATATTGAACCGCTCCAGGTTAATGACCGCTCGGTCCACATCGGCTTGCGCAAAATCGGTGTTGATTGTCAGGTCAAGCACCGCACGGGGATTGATCGCCCATTTCACATCACCACCAATTTTGAAATCATTGGCAGCATCGACTACTTCGCCGTTTTTATTTTCAATATATTGGAATAAGGTGTAAAGTTCTACCCGAATATTCGCCGAGGGCGGCGGCAATTTCAATCCTTCCAGACGGGCAGCGTATGTCATTCTGTAAGGAGAAAATGACTGCGGAATTGCTGGAAAAACGGTCTGCTCATAATCGCGCCGCGCCAAGCGATTGAAGGTAATGCCCCAGGCTACGGAATCGGGATCAGCCGGACGCTCGTAGCGTAAAGACTTAAACGGAATGGCAAACTCTGCGTAGTAACCGGTGTCCGTCTGCATGGTACGCACGTTCCACAGGGCATTCCAGTCGTTGTCGGTAATGCTATCATCAAAATTTTGTAAATCGCGCTGATTGCCGTAAGGCGTCGTTTGAAAAGAAACACAGTAACGCTTGAGGTTCTGCGGGTCGAGTTGAATGCCGAAAATGTCGTTTTCACCCCAGGAAAAATCGCGGCGCAAATCCTGCACCCGCACGCCCTTACGCCCGAGAGAATCGCGGCAAAACACACCGACGTATAAATTTCGACTATCATATAATAATTTCACTTCGGTATTATATAAATAACCTCCACCCTGCCGCGGTTCTATCCTGAAAAAATCATTGATGATCGGGGCATTTATCCAATCTGGTTCGTCCAATCTTCCATCAATGCGTATATCACCTTGTGCTTCAATCGTCTGGATGACAGGCGGTTGCTTTGGAGGTGGGAAATTATTACTACCATTATTTTGAGCCAAAATGAAATTGGGAAGAAGGAGGAAATAAAAAATGATCTTTTTCATGTCGGGTAAAAATTAAAGCAAGCCCCCGCTCTTTAATGTCGGGGGCTCCATCATTTCATTGCTAATCAAAAACACTCGATGATGAAGTATCATCATGTAAAATTCTTCCTGACTGACAAAATTATGCGCCCGCCATGATGCGCTCTTTGCCCCGCTGCCGGAAAGCCACGGCACTGGCGCCCAACAGCAGTGCGCTGTACAGCAGCAAGCCCAGCAAATTTGCAGCAAAATAAGATGGCATCCGATCGGTCGTCTGATAGGCGAATGCGGGCAACGCCTCAAACGTCGCCCGGGTCACTTTTTCGTCTTTGAATATCATGGGAATAAAAAATTCGCGCCACGCTCCGGCAAAAGCGATGACCTGCTCGCGATAGTCCTGGTAGTGCCGTGTGGCGGTTTGCGAATGATGGTGCCGATTTTTGGAAATAAACCGAAAGCTTACGAAGGCAAAGAAGTCATTATTTCTGGATATATCATTCCACTTGACGCTTCAAACAAAATGTACGTATTATCCAAAAACCCTTATAATTCCTGTTTTTTCTGTGGTGGTGCCGGACAAGAAACGATTGTAGAACTTTGGCTTAAGCCTGATGCAATAAAGCGATATAAAATGGATCAACGGCTTACTTTCAAAGGCAAGCTAAAATTAAATGACTCTGATATTAATTATTTCAACTATATTCTTACAGACGCCGTCCCACATTAAAACCTTTATTTCATCAACTTATCCGGTGGGGAGAGAAAAATACCCATTTGAAAAAACGGCGCATTGGGCGGTCGCACCCGCAGGGTGGTATTACCAGGAATCTCGGTTTCGAAGCGACTGTTGAAATTAAACTGGTATCCGCCCTTTACATTCAGCCATATCCAGGGTACGATCTGTTGTTCGAGACTGACCACCGCATTGAATTCGGCATGATTCATATTATAAGAAGGTTGCGGACGGTTTTGTATAAAACTGATGGAATTGGGTTCGATCGAATAAATGCGGCTATTGTACTCCGCGCCAAACAACAGAATAGTGGTCGGGCTTGCGTTGTAACGCCCCAGAATATAAGCCGGCGGCGCGGTTTCGATGCCCCATTTATCGTTGAAATTTTTATTGAGCATTACAAAAGGCAACA